>NZ_JACOOP010000007.1:0-97937 GCF_014287725.1 Clostridium sp. NSJ-49
AGAAATGGTATATTATTGCATGAAAAGAAAATAGCGTAAAGGTATATTTTTACAGAGAATAGGAGGCTTATAACCTCCTATTTGTCGTGTCAAAAAACTTGTTCATTTAGAAATAATTTCATATAAATATATGAATAAAAAATAAAAAGACCGTCTACTGAAATGATTTTAAAAATCATTTCAGAGACAGCCCCTTTTAATTTACTTAGAAATATAAATTTAAAAGTAAGAGAATTTTTTATGAAAAATAGATATTAGCTTTTCTCTTTTAACTCTTAACTAAAGAGTTCTCCACCTATCAGAGTTTTTTTCTCGTCTTATAGTATATTTAATATATTTAGATATTTCTGAATAGCCAGGAATTTTTTTGATACACACTGAGAATTTAGCAGAGAAAGCCTTTAAAGCAGTAGGAATTGCCTTTAAAGCTGTATTAAATAACTCTAATGGATTAAGATACTTATCCTTCTCTCTCATCATATTTAATGTATCAACAGCAGCTTCAGAACATTCGTCAACTATATTATTTATACTTTCTTTTATTGACTCATCAAAATCAGAAGGATAAGATACTTCAAGTACTATTCTATAAGATGTTACCCTTGTTTTTTTACAAGGAATTTTACTTTGAACACTATTGCCCTCAACTACACCAATTGTCTCAACTAAATAATCGTCTTTAGTTTCAGGAATATCAATATATGCTAGAGTCTTACTGTAAATTTCTCGTACATCAGATAAAGAAAATTCTTGCTTGGTTGCTTCATATTCAACTTCTGAGCCTCTAGTTAAATCGGAAGTTTCGTAATTATAATTTTCTTCTGCTCTATAACAAATAAATGAATCTATTCTTCTTAAATCAACACCGAAATATACCCAACTTCGACCTAGCCATCTAAATCCTGATACAGAACGACTATCAACATTTAATAAATAACACCAATAACTTCTACTATTAGTTTCCCAGATATATGTGAATTTATAAAGACAAAAACTTATAGAACCTGGACTGACAGCTTTGGTAGATAATCCGTCTTTTTCCCCTTTTTTATCTCCAGAACCGGATAATTTTTGAACTCCTTTATCATTTTTACTAGGTATATAATTTGGAGGACCACCCTGTGGACCACCAGAATTTACAGGAGAACCAGGTGGAGGGGGTGTATTTCCCGGGAAAAAAGGTATGTTTGGCATTGGGAAAAAAGGAGGACCTTGTCTATATTCCTCTTCATATGGAACAAGAGTAAACTCGAAGTTTATATAATCAGAGTTATCATCTTTGGATTCATAGTATTTTCTATCTTCTTTCATTGCAGACTCCTAATAAATTTATCCATAGTTATTATATTAAATAGAGAGGGTTTTGTGACAAAATTGAACTCTATATATAGGTTAATAAAAATTAAATATTACTATGAAACTGTATATGATAAAATTATATAATAAGATATTATGAAAGAGGGATTTGAGATGGAAAGAAGTATTAGAGAGTTTATAGGGATTACTATAATTATTGTTATTTTATTTTTTGCTATGTCTGGAATATCGTCTTTAGGAAAAAATGAGATTGATCCTGAGACCATTGGAAAATTTAAAATTTATTCTAAAGATATAAATACTGATAAAGAGATAATAGTTGAAGAGTTTGGCTTTTATAAAGATGTAGATACTATAGAAAAAAGATTGAAGATAATTGCAAGTAAGTTGTCAGATAGTGAGTTTAAAATGTTGCCAATAGAGCTTATAGGTATTGAAGAGATAGATGGTAAAATTATAGCTACATTTAATCTAAAAGAGAATGAAGAAAATTTAAATGAATCAGACTGGACTAAATATTCAGAACCTAGTTGGTCTAAGAATTTCTTTCAAGGGTCAGCAGGTGGAAGTTGGACTTGTTATACATTACAAACAACTATGCTTCAACCAGAGTATGATGGTAAATGGATAGATGGGGTAAGATTTTTATATAACGGAGAAGAAAATAAAAATTTTCAACATATTGAAGGTTTAGATCAAATAAAGTATAGATAGTTTATTTGATAGAAATAAATAAGTCAGCTTTTATATAAATAGTGATTGAAGTATATTAAGTTGATTTTATATTGCAATTAGAGTAAAATTGTTATGACTAAAGTAAACTCCTTCTTTGAAGGAATGCACTCAGTGTAACTTCAAGTTACAAAATCTAAGATTTTGACTTTTAGTTAAGTCTGATATTTATAACTTTACTTAAAAGAGATTACTTTATTTTAAGATAAAATGAAAATATACTTATGAGGTGATTAGATGAGCGGTATTGCTGGAAGTGGTTGTGAAAGAATAATACCTGAGGAAGAAAGAAAATCTCTTGAGGAGATTGAGAGAAGTATTATTAAAAGATATAGAAAAGGAATTTGGTCTAAGTTTATAAAGGCAATAAAAGACTATAATCTTGTAGAAGATGGTGATAAAATAGCTGTTGCTATATCAGGAGGGAAAGACTCTTTACTTATGGCAAAGTTATTCCAAGAGCTTCATAAACATAGTCAAGTTAAATTTGATTTAGAGTTTATAGCTATGGATCCAGGATACCATCCACAAATAAGAGAATTATTAGAGGAAAACTGTAAGCATTTAAATATTCCAGTTAATATTTATGAGACTAAGATATTTGACATAATAGATGAAAAGGCTAAGGAATATCCATGCTACCTTTGTGCAAGAATGAGAAGAGGTTCTTTATATGCAAAGGCTAGAGAAATGGGATGTAATAAGCTTGCTTTAGGACATCATTATAATGATGTAATTGAAACTACTATGTTAAATGTGCTTTATGCAGGAAACTTTAAGACTATGCTTCCAAAGTTAAAGGCTGATAATTTCCCAGATATGGAACTTATAAGACCTCTTTATTATGTTGAAGAAGAATATATAAAGAGATTTATAAGATATACAGGTTTATGGCCATTAAACTGTGCATGTATGGTTGCAGCTAAAAAGGTTGGAAATAAGAGGCATGAAATTAAAGATCTTATAGCTAAGCTAAAAGAAAACTTTAATGATGTAGATAAATCTATATTTAAAGCAGCAGCTAACGTAAATATGAACTCTATCTTAGGATGGGAAAAAGATGGAGAGAAGTATTCGTTTTTAGATATATATGACGGAGAAGAATAAATAAAGTGCGAAGCACTTTGGTGAAAAGTTTGACTTTGTCAAAGGGGAAAAGTCAACTAAAGTTGAGGGGAAAACATTGCCTATGGCAATAGGGAAAATATCTCTAACGAAATGAAATACTTTTTCTGCTACTACAGTAGCGTTTTCACCTTAACATAGTTAAATTTTCTCTGCTACGTAGTAGCCTTTTCACTTCGACGAAGTCGACTTTTAACTTGCGCACTTAGTGCGCACTTTTTTTATGGTCTTGGGGTACGGTTTCCACCCATACCTCCGCCACCAGGCATTCCACCATTCATGCTTCCTCCTTCTGAAGCACCAGATGAAGTGACACTCATAACAGAGCTAGATAGAATGAAATTTGTAAGCTTTGAACCACCACTATAATTTCCATTTTCATATAGTCCATCAATATCTCCTGAGCTATAGTTTCCACCAGTAGAAACTGTGTAAGTATTTCCAGTTTGAAGTTCAGGAGTAGAGATTATTATAGAACTAAATGTTTTTGATGGTGCAAAGGTGATAATCTCATTGCCAGATTCATCAGTTACATTAACTAAAGTATTAGCTATTCCATTTGTAAATATATTAATAGAAGCTTGAGTAGAAGATGAACTTGGAGATTGGGCCATACCAGAGCTTCCAGCTGCTATAAATGTTCCACCAGTTATATTAAATGTAGTATCATAATCTAAAGCACCATTTCCACTATTTTCAGGACCATTAACAATAACAGTTCCACCAGACATTTCAATTGAACCGTTAGAATCAACACCATCTCCAGCAGCATCTACATACAGATATCCACCAGTTATATTTATTACACCAGTAGAAGAACTGAATCCGTTTTGTCCTGGTCTACCATTAGTTGAAGAGCCATCATTTCCACCAGCAGCATTTAAGCCGTCATCGCTAGCTACTAGTCTGATATTACCATCATTTATATTTATAGTAGAACTTTCAATACCTTCATAAGATTTTGATATATCTATATTTCCACCATTAATATCAAGTAATGTATCAGAATGTATACCATCATCACCTGAAGCTAAAATTATATCTCCTCCATTTATAGTAATGCTATCATTACTATGGATTGAATCATCAGAAGAATCTATAGTAATATTTCCTCCATCTATAGTAATATTAGTTACTGCTTTGATACCTTTAGCACTTGATGAAGAGTCAGTATCTGAGCTTGAAGTTGTAGCACCCCATTGTCCCCATGGATTCATCCTATCATTATTAGTTTTAGTACTAGCATTAGCACTTCCACCACCTGAAGATATTGTAATATTACCATCTAATACTGTTACATTGCTCTCAGCCTGAATTCCATCACAACCTGCAGTTATATTTAATGTTCCAGACTCTATTGATATATAGCCTTTTGTCGTATCTTCTGTATTAGTAGATTTTAATCCATCGCCTTGAGCGTTGACAATTATATTTCCGCCTTTAATAGTAATAGAATCTTTACCTCTAATCCCATCATCTGCAGAATTAACAGTTATATTTCCACCAGTGATTTTTAAGTCGTCTTTACTAGTTATTCCGTCATTATAATTAGCATTTACAGTTAAAGAACCTTCACCCTTTATTGTTAAGTCATCTTTACTGAATATTGCAGAATTAGGCTCATCTGAAGTCGCATCTTGAAGAACATAATTTTCTCCATCAGTTATAGTATTTGTAGTACCTTCAGGTAAAACGATTATTGCATTTTCAGCAGCCTTTACATATATTGGGGCACTATTGGTACAAGTTAAATCTACATTATTAAGCACAAGATAAACATTATTTAAATCAGGACTGTCAACTATTATTTGTCCATCGCTTAAGCTTCCATTGATAGAATAAGTACCTCCAGCTGTTATTGTAACTTTATTATTAGATACAGTGGCACCAGTTCCATCAACTGAGATACTATTTCCTAAAGTAATAGTTGCATCTACTGGCCCCATTTCATCTGAAGTATCAGTAGTAGCTACTGTTGAAGTTATAGTGTTAGAAGTTTCGGTATTATTAGATGTAGCACTTTGTGAACAGGAAACTATTGTTAAACATAGTGCTGTTACTGTAAGCATTGCAATAAATTTTCTTTTCATAATATTTTCCTCCAAAATAAGTTTAATAAATAATTTCTTTTAAATGAAATTATTTAATTTACATTTAAATAATTGAAGTTATTTCTGAAACTTAAAATAAGCAATATGTTTCAGAGGTAATAATTATTTAATACTTAAATTATAAAAAATTAACCTTAAAGAAACCTTAACAGATAAAATCCTTTTATTAAGTGAAAGTTAAAAAAATATTTTTAAGTTAAGCTTCGGTTAAGGTTTCGTTCTTATAATAAAAGCAAATGAACTATTAAACGAAAGGAGACTACGTGGTATGGCAATAAAATCATTTAAAAGATATGAAAAAAAATTTTTAATAAATAAAGAACAATATGATAATTTGATTCCGATATTACTTAAATATATGGATTATGATGAGTATTGCAAAGATGGAAGGAATTATAGCATTTATAATTTATATTATGATACTGAAAACGATGATGTAATAAGACATTCGATTTATAAGCCTTATTATAAAGAGAAACTTAGGTTAAGAAGTTATAGAACCCCAAAAACTTTAGAAGATAAGGTGTTTTTAGAACTTAAAAAGAAAATAAATGGAATAGTTAATAAAAGAAGAGTAGTAATGACATTAGGAGCAGCATATGACTTCTTAGAATCAGGAAAGAGACCTCAGACAGAGGATTATATAAATAATCAAGTTTTAAATGAAATAGAATATTATCTAAAAAACAATCCAGTATATCCCAAGGTATATATAGGTTATAGTAGAAAAGCTCTTTTTGGAAAAGAAGATAGGGATTTTAGAGTTACCTTTGATTCAGAGATTATGGCTAGAAGAGATGATTTATCATTAGAAAGTGGAAGTTATGGTAATGAATTATTAGAGGATAATATGTATTTGATGGAAGTGAAAATATTAGGTGCAATGCCTTTATGGTTTGCCAATATACTTTCAGAATTAGAGATATATAATACGCATTTTTCAAAATATGGAGATGAGTATGTTAAATATACTTTAGAAAGACAAAATAGTGATCTAAGAAGGAGAGAGAAAATATGTTAGAAAAATTAATGACATCAATCAACAGTGGAACATTTACACTAAACAATGTTCTAATAGTAATAGCCACGGCTATAGTATTAGGGTTAGTTATTAGTCTAACCTATATAAAAACACATAAAAAAGAAGGATATGTACCAAGCTTCACAGTTACATTAATAATGCTTCCAGTAATAATTGCTATTATAATTCTTTTAGTTGGAAACAATGTAGCAAGAGCATTTAGTTTAGCTGGAGCATTTTCAATTATACGTTTTAGAAGTGCACCTGGAGATCCAAAGGATTTATCATATGTATTTTTTACTCTAGCAGTTGGGCTTGCAACTGGAATGGGCTTCGTAGGATATGCTGTAATATTCACAATAATTCTTTGTCTATTAATGATTATTATAGAAGTAACAAAATTTGCAGTTCCAAAAAGTAAAGCATTAGAACTAAAAATTACTGTTCCTGAAAATTTAAATTATGAAGGGATTTTTGATGAAATATTAAACAAATATACAATTAGTTGGAATTTATCTAGAGTTAGAACAAGAGATTTTGGAGCTTTATTTGAATTAAGATATAAGCTTAATGTTAAACAAGAATGTGATACTAAAAAGTTTATAGACGAATTAAGATGTCGTAATGGAAATCTTAACATATCTCTTACAAGTGATTTTGTGGATGAGAGAGTATATTCATAAGTAAAGTTTTATATTATAAAGAGCTAGGGCTGCTTATAAATGCAGCACTAGCTTTTTAAATTTTAAGCAATATTTTTTGCATTTTTTTAACTGACTCTTCTAATTCTTTTAAATCATCATCAGACAAAGGTGATATTTTTTTTATTAAGTTAGATTTTACTCTTTGTTCTCGTTCTTTTAAAAAGTTACAAGCTGCCTCAGTAGCCTGAATTCGTATAACTCTTCTATCATTAGGGTCTTGGAATCTATTTATTAAACCTTCACTAACTAACTTATCAATAATAGGTGTCATATTAGGTTTAGATATAGATAAATCATTTCCAATTTGAGATATAGCGCGAGGTCCATTATGAATTAAATAAAATAGAGCTTTTACATGAGATGGTGGTAAGTTACAGTTTTTCAACATTTCTTCATGGTTAAATATCCTTTTATTTAGAGATAATAGTAACATATATAAATCATTTGAAATATTATTTAAATTAGTGTTATCCATTTTTGCCTCCTTAGAGAATTCTTTAGTATTATTATAATTCAATTGATAAAAATATACAAGAAAATAGTTATAGAAATATAACTATTATAAAAATATAATTATATTTCCATAAAAGTTATTGACATATAATAGTTATAAAAATATAATTATTTTATGTTAAAAAATAGTTTGTAAAGGAGATAGAGTAAATGAAGAAGATTATAAAGCACTTAAAGCCTTTTGTTGGAGCAATATTTATTTCTTTTGTATTGCTTTTTGTTCAAGCTATCTGTGATCTTTCTCTTCCAGATTATATGAGTAATATAGTTAATGTTGGTATTCAACAAGGTGGGGTAGACAATGCAGTACCAGAAATAATAAGAGCTTCTGAATTTGATAAATTATTAATTTTCATTAAAGATGAAGATAAAAGTTTAGTTAAGGATAGCTATAATTTATTAGATAAAAGTACTTTATCAGTAGATGAATATGATAAGTATGTAAAAAAATATCCTGAGTTAGCAAATGAAAATCTTTATAAGTTAGATACAAAGAATAAAGAGGATATAAAAAATTTAAATACTGTTATGGGAAAAGCTATAATGGTAACTATGATGTTTGAAAACCAAGGAAATGAATCTATGCTTAATAATATGGCAGGAAATAATACAGATTCAAATCAGATTACTGGAGCATTAAGCCAGATGCCTGAAGGAACAGATGTATTTCAAATGTTATCAATTATGCCTAAAGAACAATTAGATAGTATGTTGTCTCAAGTTGATGAAAAGATATCAGCTGTATCAGATAGCATGATTACTCAAGCAGCAACTACATATATAAAATCTGAATATAATGCTATAGGAATAAATACAGATAAATTACAATCAAACTACATTATTATAGCTGGAGCTAAGATGTTAGGAATAGCATTAATCAGTATGATAGCTACAGTTATAGTAGGATTTATAGCAGCTAGAATTGCAGCAGCATTAGGAAAAAATTTAAGAAAAGATGTATTTACAAGTGTTGTTGGATTCTCAAATAATGAATTTGATCATTTCTCAACAGCATCACTTATTACAAGAAGTACTAATGATATTCAACAGATACAAACGCTTGTAGTAATGCTAATAAGAGTTGTATTTTATGCACCTATATTAGGAGCAGGAGGAATTTTAAAGGTTATTGGAACTAGAACTAATATGGGTTGGATTATTGGAATAGCTGTTTTATCACTATTAACAGTAGTTTCAGTTTTATTTGGATTAGCTATGCCTAAGTTTAAGGTTGTTCAAAAACTTGTAGATAAAGTTAACCTTGTAACTAGAGAATCTTTAACTGGTATGCTTGTAATTAGAGCGTTTAGTACTCAAAAGTACGAGGAAAAGAAATTTGATAATGCAAATAGAGACTTAACAAAAACAAATCTTTTTGTTACTAGAATTACATCTATGATGATGCCAATTATGATGTTGATAATGAATTCTATTTCATTATTAATAGTATGGATAGGAGCTCATAGAATAAATGATGGATTGCTTCAAGTTGGAGATATGATGGCATTTATTCAATATACAATGCAAATTATAATGGCATTTTTAATGATTTCTATGATTTCAGTTATTCTACCAAGAGCTGCTGCATCAGTACAACGTATAGCAGAAGTATTATCAGCAGATGTTTCTATTAAGGATATAGAAAATCCTAAGAGCTTTAATGAAGATCAAAAAGGTATAGTAGAATTTAAGAATGTAAGCTTCAGATATCCAGGTGCAGAAGAAAATGTATTAGAAAATATAAGTTTTATTGCAAAGCCAGGAGAAACTACTGCTTTTATAGGAAGTACAGGAAGTGGTAAATCAACTCTTATTAATCTAATACCTCGTTTCTATGATGCAACTGAAGGTGAAATACTTATTGATGGAACAAATATAAAAGAAGTAAGTCAACATGATTTAAGAGACAAAATTGGATATGTCCCTCAAAAAGGAATGCTTTTCTCTGGAACTATAGAAAGCAACTTAAAGTATGGAGATGAAAATTTATCTGAAGAGGGAATGGTTAAAGCTGCAAATATTGCACAAGCTATGGAGTTTATTTCAAGCAAAGAAAAAGGATTTGAAACTGAAATAGCTCAAGGTGGTACTAACGTTTCAGGTGGGCAAAAACAAAGATTATCTATTGCTCGTGCTCTAGCTAAGAGTCCAGAAATATTTATATTTGACGATAGTTTTTCAGCTCTAGACTTTAAAACTGATGCAACTTTAAGAAAAGCTCTTAAGAGTGAGATATCTGGAAGTACAATGCTTATAGTTGCACAAAGAATTAGTACAATTATGAATGCAGAACAAATTATTGTACTTGATGAAGGAAAAGTAGTAGGAAAAGGAACTCATAGCGAGCTTATGAAAAACTGTGAAGTTTACAATCAAATAGCTTTATCACAACTTTCAAAGGAGGAGCTAGAGAATGAGTAATCATAAAAAAGGTCCAATGGGTGGACATGGAATGAGAAAAGTTGAAAAAGCTAAAGATTTTAAAGGTACAATGAAAAAGCTTTTAAGTTATCTTAAGCCATATTCTTTATCTATAATATTTGTATTTATATTTGCTGTTGCGTCAGCTACATTTTCAATAGTTGGACCTAAAATATTAGGAAATGTTACAACAGAGATTTTTACAGGACTTATGGAAAATGTTCAGGGAATAACAGGTGGAGGAATTGATTTTACTTCTATAGGTAGAACAATACTTTTACTATTAGGTTTATACTTAATAAGTGCTTTATTCTCATTTATACAAAGCTTTATTATGACAGGTGTATCTCAAAAAGTATCTTATAATATGAGAAAAGATATATCTGAAAAGATTAATAGAATGCCACTTAAGTATTTTGATACAAAGACTCATGGTGAAGTTTTATCAAGAGTTACTAATGATGTTGATACAGTAAGCCAAACTTTAAATCAAAGCTTATCACAAATATTAACTTCTATAACAACTCTTATTGGTGTACTTATAATGATGCTATCAATAAGTGGAACTATGACATTAGTAGCACTTCTTATAATGCCACTATCAGTAGGGCTTATAGTTGGAGTAGTTAAGAAGTCACAAAAATATTTTAAAGACCAACAAAAGTTTTTAGGTAGCGTTAATGGGCAGGTAGAAGAAATATATTCAGGACATAATATAATGAAAGCATTTAATGGAGAAGAACGTGCTATAAGAGAATTTGACGAATTAAATGAAGAATTATATAACAGTGCTTGGAAATCTCAGTTTTTATCAGGAATGATGATGCCTATTATGAGCTTTATTGGTAATTTAGGATATGTAGTAGTTTCTATATTAGGTGGATGGTTGACTATTAAAAATAGAATAGAGGTTGGAGATATTCAAGCTTTTATTCAATATATAAGAAGTTTTAACCAACCAATAGCGCAAACAGCTCAGATAGCAAATGTATTTCAATCTACAGCAGCTGCTGCTGAAAGAGTATTTGAATTCTTAGGTGAAGAAGAAGAAACTAAGGATCCTGTATCTCCAGTTTCAACTGAAGAAATAGAAGGAGAAGTTGACTTTGAGCATGTTCATTTTGGATATAATGAAGATAAGATTATAATAAATGACTTTAATGCTAAGATTAAGCCAGGACAAAGAGTAGCTATAGTTGGACCTACAGGTGCTGGTAAGACTACAATAGTTAAATTGTTAATGAGATTCTATGACGTAAATGATGGCGCAATTTTAATAGATGGTCATGATATCAGAGAGTTTAATCGTGGAGAGTTAAGAAGTTTATTTGGTATGGTGCTTCAAGATACTTGGCTATTTAATGGTTCAATAATGGAAAATATCCGTTATAGTAAATTAGATGCTACTGATGAGGAAGTAATAGAAGCAGCTAAGGCTGCTCATGTTCATAGATTTGTTAAGACATTACCAGATGGATATAATATGGTTCTTAATGAAGAAGCAAGTAACGTATCACAGGGTCAAAAGCAATTATTAACTATTGCTAGAGCTATTTTAGCAGATCCGAAGATATTAATACTTGATGAAGCTACAAGCTCAGTTGATACTCGTACAGAAGTATTAATTCAAAAAGCTATGGATAATTTAATGCATGGTAGAACAAGTTTTATAATTGCTCATAGATTATCTACAATTAGAGATGCTGACTTAATCCTTGTTATGAAAGATGGAGACATTGTAGAGCAAGGAAACCACGAAGAGTTATTAGCTAAGAAAGGATTCTACGCAAATCTATACAATAGCCAATTCGAAGAAGTAGAAGCGTAAGTGAGCCTCCAAATCTTAGATTTGGCAAGGCGAACTTACTCATTCAAATGTATTTGAGTAGCGTGTTTCCTTTAGTAACAGTAAAATTATAGAGAAACTCCCTAAAGGGGAGTTTTTTCTTTTAAAGTGATTTGATTAAGAATTAAATTAAAAAGTTAATAATAAGAATATATTAGGCAGTTAATGGATTAATATGTTAACTTGAGGGGGCTGTTAGTATGTATACACTTATTAAATTTATTTTATACTTTTTAATATATAGTTTTTTAGGATGGGTATGTGAAACTATATATTGCTCTATACTTGATAGAAAATTTGTTAATAGAGGATTTTTAAATGGACCTGTATGTCCTGTATATGGTTTTGGGGCATTATTAGTTATAGCTTTATTAAATAAATATAGAGGAGATATTTTTGCTATATTTTTCTTAGGGATGATAGTTACATCTGTTGTTGAGTATATAACTGCTGTAATATTGGAGACAGCATTCCAAACAAAATGGTGGGATTATTCTAAACATAAATTTAATATTCATGGTAGAGTATGTCTTTTAAACTCAACACTTTTTGGATTATTGTCAGTAGTGCTTATAGAAGTAATAAATGTTAGAATTACTACAGTAGTAAATAGTATACCAAAGATGGTTAATGTAGTTTTAGCATGTGTAGCAATGATTATATTTTTATTAGATTTTATTACTACATTAATTGCTATGATTAAGTTAAATAAAAAATTGAATGACTTAATCCAAGTTTTAATAGAGCTAAAGAGTATGAATATTAAATTAAAAGAGTTAAATGAGCATGAATTTGAAGAGGTTATAAAAATGCTTAAAGATAAAAATGAATCAACATATGTAATAGATCAATTAACAAAAATTTATGATAGATATAAAAAGTTAAACGTTAGATCAATATTACAAAGAAGGATACTTAAAGCATTTCCCAATATAGAGCATAAAAAGTATAAAGAACAGTTTATTGGATTAAAAGAAATTATTAATAAAAAGATAAAAAAATAAGTAGCAAAATATTTTGTGAAATTAATTATTAGAAAATAAAGAACTCCCATTTGGGAGTTTTTTATTTGCAGAATATATTATTTATTGGAGAAAAGTTCATAATGAATTCTAGTAGTCGGAACTCCTAATTTTAATAAAGAATTTTCTAATGCTTTCATAAATGGAGGAGGACCACAGAAATAAAAATCAGAGTTCAAATCTACATTGTTTTCCAAATAATCTTTGCTAACATATCCTGAATAATCATAATCTATACCTAGTTTATCATTTTCTAAAGGTTTAGAGTAAAAAATAGTATTTTTTATACCTCGTACTTTTGCTATAGAAGCAATATCATCTTTAAAAGGATGAATTGTGGAATTTTGAACTGCTTGAATAAAATGAATATTATTTCTAGCAGAAGATTCTTCATATAGCATTGATAATAGAGGAGTAATACCAATTCCTGCAGATATTAAAACTAGAGGAGTATTTTTTGAAGAATTGCTTATTGTGAATAAGCCAGTTGGCACCATAGCTTCTATTGAATCGCCAACCTTAAGATTTTCATGTAAATAAGTACTTATTAAACCACCGTCAATTTTTTTAACACTAATTCTATATAGTTCATCATTTGGAAACATTGATAAACTATAAGTTCTAATAATATCTTTATATTTAGGGTCATTAGTTTTTATCTTAAAAGGTAAAAATTGACCTGCTTTATGCTTTACAAGTTTACCACCATCTTTTGATTTAAAATAGAAAGAAATTATTTCTGGGCACACTTCAACTTTATCTACTAAGATAAGTTCTCTAAAACCATTCCAAGAACCGTTAATCATATAAAAACCTCCTTTAATTTTATTATTAATTAATAATAATTATCTACTAATAATAAGCAAAAGTCAATATAATGTGAAAAAATATTCCATAAAGTGGATTAAAGGTATCTAGTATTTGTACATTTATATTAATAATATTTAGAAATAAGAATAAAAAGATAACACAAAAGTACAAACTTATTGGACCATAAAGCCTTAATTTTAAGATTGAGTAAGACTATACTATTAACAAATATAAAAGATTAAAAAGAAGGAAGGATAATTTATGAACAACTTAAATTTAAGAGATGCCTCAGAATGTGATGCCCCCATTATAGCCGAGCTAGTTTATGTTACGGAAGATGATCCACATCATGAATGGGGTGAAGGCAGTAAAGAGGAAATTCTAGACAGGATTGGTTATTTAGTAAAGGTAGAAGGATCAAGATACTATTATAAGAATATAAAGGTAGCTGAGTTAGATGGTAAACCTTGTGGAGTTATAATATTATTAAAAAGTGATGATATACCAAGGCTAGACATTACTACAAGTATAAAATTATTTTTGTCTATAAAAGGAGTAATAAGAAAAATTAAATTTATAAAGGATATTATTTTAGCTTCTAGATTAGACGAATGTGGAGAACACGAAATATATGTAGCTAATCTTGCAACTAATGAAGAGGTAAGAGGAAAAGGTATCGGAAAATCCCTTATGATTTTAGCAGAGAAAATGGCTAAGGAACAAGGGTATGAAAGATGTTCATTATTAGCAAAAGATAAGAGTCTTATAAAATTTTATTCTAAGTTAGATTATAAATTAGAAAAAGAAGAAAGATATTTTTCACACAACTTATATCGAATGGTTAAGGTGATTTAATAATAAAATTTATGTTATTTTATAATGTATCATATCAATATAAAGAAATAAAAGAGTTTTTTATTTTTAAATAATATATAGAAAGAAGATGAAATTATAAATATTAATTCATATATATATTAGGTATATTTCTTTGGGAAATTATTGAGAAATATATTTACAAGTTTGTATACCTTGTATTACTATTAGTAATACAAAGTATACAAAGGATAGGTGATGTTTTTGATTTTAAAATTAGATATGACAAGTAGTATTCCTATATATGTTCAGCTTAGAAATCAGATAGTGATGGGAATTGGAAGAGGGGAGTTAGAAATAGGGCAAGGTCTTCCTACTGTAAGACAAATGGCTGATGATATTGGGGTAAATATGATGACAGTAAATAAAGCCTATAATATTTTAAAAGCTGAAGGATATATTGAAATCGATAGAAGACATGGAGCTAAAGTTAATCCAGCTTTAGATACTAGTAAGGAGTTTAAGGAAAAAGTAGAGCAGGAACTTGAACTTATAATTGCTGAATCAGCTATTAAGGGAATTGATTATAAAGAATTTATGAAAATGTGTGAAGATATTTTTAATAATATGAATGGGTTAAAGATAGTGGGTAATGAGGGGTAGAATATGATATTTGATTTAATATTAGGATCAGCTATTTTAGTGGCATTAATAGCATTTTATTTTGAAAACAATACGGCAACGAAAGCTAAAAATGGTGTTTTGCTTGGAGTAACTTTACCTTATTCTGAAATTAAAAATAAAGATGTATTACAGATTGTAGAAGAATATAAAAAGGGTAATAAGATATTTGCTTTAATAGGTATTATAGTATTTTTTCCTATTGTTCTTATAAAGTATCCATCACTTAAAATGATATATTTGTTTATATGGATATTTTTTATGGAACTATTAAGTTATAAATTATTTGATAAGTATAATAAGAGACTAAAAATTTTGAAGATAGAAAATAAATGGTTCATTTCACAAACTAGACTCTTGACTATAGATACGGAAGTTGCAAGGCTTAAAGATAAAATGCCGGTTTCAGCATTGTGGTTTATTCCGAGTATAATCATATCTCTTATTCCAATAGCTATTGTTGTTATAAATAAAAATTTTAGTTTTGGACTTTTAATATCAGCATCAACAGGATTTATTGGAACTGTAATATTTATAATAGTTTATAGAGTATATTGTAAGAAACCAACAGAGATTTATAGTGAAGATTCAAAGGTTAATATAGCTTATAACTTAATTTATAAGAGAATGTGGACAATGGGAACTGTTGTTGCTGCTACAGTTCAAAGTATAGGAATGTTATTCATATTTTTACCAATGACTTTAAATAGTAATAGCACTATATTGCTTATATTATCAGCAATAGTGCCTGCTACAATTATATTTGTAGGGATTTATTATATTAATAATAAAGTAACAGAAGAGCAAAATAGATTAATAAATACAAGTAATAATCCTATTTATGTGGATAATGATGAATATTGGTTTAGAGATATATATAACAATCCTAATGATAGAAGATATATAGTAGAACCTAGAGTGGGATATAAAATGACGTATAACTTAGGGACTAAAAAAGGTAGAAGAATATTCTACGGAATGTATATTTTCGTAGCTATATTATTAGTTGGAATATCTATTATGACTTTACGTTTAGATTTTAGCAAGATGAAGATAGTTATTAATAATGAAGTAGTTAAAATTGAAACTCCAAGTTATGGCTTTGATTTTAATATAGATCAAATTGAAGAAGTTAAGATGGTAGATAGCATTAAGGTGAACATAAGAACAAATGGAGCAGCTACAGATAAATACTCTATAGGATATTTTGATGTAGAAGGTTATGGAAATTGTAGACTGTATATATATGATAAAAAGAATCCATATATCATGGTTAAAGTAAAGGATGAAGGATATATTTTTATAGCTGGGACAAGCAAAGAAGAAACAGAGAGATATTATGAAGAATTTATAAAAAATGTTATTCGTTAAAGTTCACAACTTATTTATATATTTTGTAGTATGTAAATCCAAACTTGAATAATATTTATTAAGGGGGAGAGGTGAGGGGGATGAATTATTTATCACTAATAATATGTTTTATTGTAAATATAATTATATCTATTGGAATTCCTTTGGGGATATTAATTTATTTTGCAATAAAGAAAAAGCAATTTGTAAAGCCTTTTTTAGTAGGGGCATTGGTATTTTTAGTTTCTCAGGTAGTATTAAGAATACCACTTCTAAATGGAGTGGTAGCTAAAACTGATTGGTTTTATAATATGTCAGTACTAAATCCAATATTGTATGCTGTATTTTTAGGGTTAACGGCAGGAATATTTGAGGAAGTAGGAAGGTTCATCGGTTTTGAAATTGGACTTAAGAAAAATAGGAGATGGTATGATGGAATAGCTTTTGGATTAGGACATGGAGGGATTGAAGCAATTCTATTTGCAGGAATATCAAGTATACAAAATTTATATGTAATATTTAGTTTGAATAACGGAACATTTAATTCATCATTAGTTGGAGCAAGTGAAGAGACTGTAAGAGGAATATTTGATTCAACTAGCAGTATTATGGTTTTATATGGGGGGATAGAGAGAATATCAGCAATTATAATGCATATTGGATTTACAATGCTTGTATTGTATGGAATAAATAAGGGGAAAAAAGCTTTATATTTACTTTGGGCTATATTAGCCCATGGAGTAGTGGACACTACAGTTGTAGTAGTACAACAGGCGGGAGCAAGTATACATATGGTTGAACTAATATGTATTGTATTTGCGATTATACTGTTGTTTGGCACTATTAAGGTTAAAGGTAGATTTGATAATTTTAAAGGGGTTGAAGAGAATGAAAAAGTTTATTAAAGTATTATCAATTATGTTATGCTTATTTATGTTTGTTAGTTGTAGCGCTGGAAAATTAAGTGATGCTTATAATGAAGATGAAGTTAAAGCAGCAGCTGAAGAGGTAATTAATGAATTAAATGATAAAAACTATGATGGGATTTTAGAAGATAGTAGTGATGAATTGAAAATTTCATTACCAGATAATAAGCTACAAGAAACATGGGAAGGGTTTAGTAAAGATATAGGAAAGTTTAATTCTATATCAAATATGACTTTAGCTGAAAAGAACGGATATGCAGTTGCTATAACAAATGTTAAATATGATAATAAAAAGGTTACATTTACATTATCATTTAATAAAGAGATGAAGCTAGCAGGAATATATATGAAATAATAAAGTAGTCCAGTAGATATCTTAAGGTTAATATAAAAGTAACCACCTAGGCAATGGTATAATACCAAAACTAGGTGGTTTTTTTATAATGAAAATATTTTTAGGGCAATTTAATTTAATTAGTTTGCTTTAGCTTCGTTAGCTGCATTTTCACCAGCAACTCTTCCGTAGTAAGAACCAGCAGAGATTGCAACACCACATCCTGGGTATTCAGTACCGAATAATCCTTCAAATGCAGTTTCTCCAGCAGCGTATAATCCTTTGATTGGAGTGTTGTTAGCATCTAAAACTCTTGATTCAACGTCTGTAACTATACCACCAAATGTAACTGTAACAGCTGGGTTAAGTTTTATAGCATAGTATTTGTCGCCTTTGATTGGGTACATTTTATCAGCTGGTTTTCCGAAATCTTCGTCAACACCTTTTTCACATAATTCATTGTATCTATCAACAGTTGCTTGTAATGTAGCTGGATCAACTTCGATTAGTTTAGCTAACTCTTCTATAGAATCAGCACTTACAGTTGATTCTAAACTCATTCCGTATTGAACTGTAGGAGTTGGATCATTGCTTGTTGCAATATAGTATCCTAAAGAACTATTTTCTTTACGCATTGCATCACCAACATGATATTGGTAAGTATATTCATTTACAAATCTCTTACCATCTTCAGTAACAATAAGACCTGATTCTTCGTTTATACCAACACCGCAAGTGTAGCTTACATAAACAGTTTGAGTAGATGGACTATTGAATATTTGAGCTCCAACAGCTTCTGCCATTGTTATACCGTCACCAACGTTACCTGTAGGAACTTGAGTTGAATATCCAGTTGTGAAATCAGCATATCTAGCCATCATTTCTTTATTTTGTGCATAACCACCAGTTGCAATAATAACTGATTTAGCATTAACAGTTACTGTGCTACCATCTTTAGCTAAACCTTTAACACCAACGATTTCGTTATTATCATTAGTTAATAATTCGTTAGCAGTTACGTTGTAAAGTATATCACCATCTAATTCGTTGTACTTATTCATCATTGGAACGATAATTTGTCCACCGTGACCATCAGTCATACCGCCACCACCAAGAGTGTTATGAACTCTGTAAGGTGTTAATGAAGAGTGGATTGGTTCAACGTCTTGAACTTGAACACCCATATCTGTCATCCAGTTGTATGTGTCTAAAGAGTTATCAACAAATCCGTGTAATTTTTCATCATCTATTAAATCGCCACCTACTTCTTTTAGGTAGTCAAACATTAATTCATTTGAATCTTCGATTCCTTCAGCCTTTTGGATGTCAGTTCCGTTAGCCATAAGCTTACCACCAGATCTAGTAGTAGCACCTCCAACTATACCTTGTTTTTCAAGTATTAAAACATCAGCTCCGTTTGCTGCTGCTTCGATAGCTGCAGATATACCTGCAACACCAGCACCAACTACAACAACATCAACATCATAAGTTTGATCTTCAGCTTTAGTAGTTTCTGGTTTTGCTGATAAGTTTTCAACAGTTCCACCAGCTTGAACTACTGTATCTTTTACAGCGTTTAATATAAATGTAGTAGTTAAAGTCGCTCCTGTAACTGAATCAACATCTACACTTTGAGTTTCAACTATTTTATTTGGTATAGTTTCAATTGGAGTTGTTTCCATTCCGTATCCGATACCAAAAGTTTCTCCGTGGCTTACAACTTTAACATCTGTTATTGAACTTTCATCAAAAGTTACATCTACTACCATTTCAGAACCATGCATTCCTTGTGTAGTAGCAGTATAAACACCTGGAGTATATTTGTTTGAACCTTTGCTAGTAGCTCCATCGTTACTATTACTAGAACAACCAGTAACTGTAGAAGCAAGAACTAAAGACGTTAATAATAAACATAAAGCTCTTTTCATTTTTATTTCCCCCTAAATCGTTAAAAAAATATTGTTTTTTATTTCACAATAATCTTATCAGATACCCTAAGAGGAATGTCAAATATATTTTTTTGCGACAAAATAAGGGCATATCCAAGGAAAAGTATAGATTATTTTTTAACAAAGTGTTAATATTTAAGAAAACATATACAAAAAGTGTTACCTTAGGGTACTGTTTTGGAGGGGAAAATTTTGAAATTACAAAAAGTTTTAGAATTGACTAAATTAAGTAAAAAAGCGGTATATTTTTATATAAAGGAAGAACTTATAGAGCCAACTAAAAATATTGATAATGGGTATTACGAATTTTCAGAAGAAGATTTAAGAAAATTACAAATTATCATTTCCCTTAGAAATATTGGTATGTCTATACAAGATATTAAAGATATATTTCTTTATCCAACATTAACTAACTTCTTTATTCATAGACAAATAAATAATCTTAAAAAAAGTCTATATGATAATTTAAGTCAGTTACAAGCTAGCTATCAGTTAATTGAAGATATACCAGCTAATGCAACACCTAAAAATCTTGAAATACCTTTAGATATATTAGAAAGACAAAAAATATCAAATGATTTATTTCTTGAAAAATATTTTCCTAATGTAGACTCTAGAATGATAGCAATATTATTATGTGCACCATTTACAGATATAGAATCTAGTGAATATCATAACTTTTTGTGGGAAAAAATTTCAAATGAACTTGAATTACAATTAGAAAATAACTTAAGCTATCTTAAAAAGTTAATTTATTTATTAACACCAGAACAGATAGAGAGAATTTCTATAGAACAATATAAGTTCAGTAAAAAAATAGCTAATATAACTGAAGAGGAGTTTTATATTTATGAAGAGGAACTTTATAATAAGTGCTTAGAGCTAATCAATAATGTAGAACTTCAAAACTATTGGAAATTAGTATACGATCCTATTTTAATGCCTACATTACATTTCTTCATAAATAGGGGTAGTAAATTATTAGGTGAATATAACCCTATATTTAAAAGGTATTGTGATAATATAGATAAAATAGCACAAGATGTATATATGAGAATTAAAGAAGAGAATATTTTAGATAAACTAAATTTAGCTTTAGATAATAAGTTTAATATTGAAATGTTTAATCATTCTCAGCTTATATGTATATATACATTTACAGATAGTATGTTTACTCAAGTAAAACTAGAGGCACTAAAAGAGTTGCTTAATGAGGAAAAGTAGAAGGATGTTGTTCTCAAAGCTCACTGGTGAAAGGTCGACTTCGACGAGGGGAAAAGGCTGTTAAGGCAGCGGGAAAAGGTTAACTAAAGTTAAGGGGAAAATTCGACTTGGTCGAGGTGAAAAGTTAACTAAAGTTAAGGGGAAAAGGCTACTATCGTAGCGGTGAAAAGTACTAATACTGAGATACTCTTCACTATTGCCAACAGCAATGTTTTACCAGGCACGAAGTGACCTTTTCCCATCAGCGTCAGCTGGCTTTTCTCCTTTGACGAAGTCAAACTTTTCCCTATTGCCACAGGCAATCTTTTCATCTTTGCGAAGCAAACTTTTCACCAAAGTGCTTCGCACTTTATTTAAATAGATATTTTAATTGATTTTGTTAAGGTATATTTAGTTGCTAAATTGTCTAGCATTTGATTTATTGAACTACCAATTATGTAGTATGAATCATCGTTAAGGTTAGCTAATGATACTCTTAATGACCATTCTGAAGAAGCAAATCCATCCCCATTTAGTAATATGATAGAGAAGTTATTAGCTAAAGTATAAATTATGTCTAATGGTCTATAATTAGCCTCTAAATATTCTGCAAAGCCATTATCGTATTTTTCTCTTGCTAAATCTAATAAGTTAAGTTCTGTATAGTAAGCAGCATCATGTGGTTGATTTCTTAATTCTAACTCAAGCCCATCAAATAGAAGCTTTTTACGATTTTTACATATCTCCTTAGTTAAGCTTTTATAGTTGTTATTTGTATCTATTAAAGCAAAGGCACAGAAAAATGCCATTTGAACTTGTTGAGGAGTAGAAAGTCCAGCAGTGTGATTTAAGGCAACTTGTCTACTATCAGCTACAACCCTATCAATAAAAGATATATTTTCAGGTTTTAAAGATAAGTGCATATATCTTTCATTTAATCTATCTTTAGTTTCAGCAGGTAATTCGCTTATAAGCTTATTATATATATTATCTTGACTTAACATTATAGTACCAAGTCTCCAGCCTGTTACTCCAAAGTACTTTGAAAGTGAATATACAGCTAAAGTATTATATGGTAAGTCTGAAATTATTGAAGAAAAATCATCTACAAAAGTACAATAAACATCATCAGTTATAATCATAAGATTTGTATTATGATTTTTTACAATATCAATTAGATTTTCCTTACATTCATCACTTAATGCTATTGATGCAGGGTTATTTGGATTAACTACAAATAAAACTTTTATATCTGTATTTTTTAGTTTATCTAATTCTGATTTAGGGAATTGGAAAGTAGAATATCCTTCATCATCAACTTCATTTGCATGAATGTTTATAACTTCAAAGTTATAGTGTGGTAGATGTGGGATTTCTAAATATGGAGTAAAAATTGGTGTCATTAAAGCAATTTTATCTCCAGGGTTTAAAAGTGAATTAGCTACTAGTGAATCAAAAATATAGCACATTGCAGCAGTTCCACCTTCAACAGCAAAAACATCAAATTCATTTTCGAATTTTTTATCTTGGCAAAGTTCTCTTAATAAATAGTCATGAACTATTTTTTCTATATGTACTAGCATCCTATCAGGGAATGGATAGTTATCACCAATTATCCCATCTGTAAGCTCATAAATAAAATCATCTTGGTTAAAGTCTAAAGTATTTATTCCATACTCTAATATATTTTTTAATAAATTAATACCTGGAGTAGAAGTGTTAGCGTTTAAGAACTCTTTAAATCTATCAGCAATACCTTCTTTTTGAACCATTCCAGCAAGATCGGCTTTACTCCATGTTCTTTGAGTTTCTAGAACTGCAAATTGGCCAAAAGTAAAAAATGCTTCACGGGGTGTAGCTGCTGTCCAGTTTGGATTTCCTCTACCTGCATCTAAAATCTTTTTACCATTTTTTTTAGCTATAGAAATAAGCTTGTCCTTAAATTCGAAAGGACTTATTCTTCCGTATATTCTAGAAAGTTGTTCTTTAGTTAATATTGTATCCAAAATATATATCTCCTTATATAATAATCATAGTTTAATTATTAATAATTTATTCATTTCTATATTCTATAACAAATTTAAAATAAAGTGTAGAAGAAAAAAATAAATATTAATGGCAACAATTACATTAATAAATTTTTATAAATAATTGATTTAATAGTGTATAATAAGATTATTGATATAATCAAAATTGAAACCTGCTTTGCGGGGAGGGGATTTGAAAATGTTAATTAATACGCATTTAATTATAGGTCAGTACTGTTTTAACCTATGTAACGAGAAATATGATTTAATGCTAAATAAGAGACAATTCTTATATGGATGTATTGAACCAGATCTTCACAAGAGAAAAAATAAGATAAATCATACTTATACCGTATCAAAAAAAAAGATGGCAGAGTATAAGGAAGCTATTGAAAATGGAGACATGACTATTGATGAAATTTCATTTACTTTAGGTAGAATAGCTCATTATATCGCTGATTCTTTCTGTAAGTATCATTTAGAAGAATACTATGGAAAAGATATGGGTAAACATTTTATGTATGAGATAACATTGCATAAGAAACTAAAAAATATTTTAAGATATAGAGAAGAAATTTTTGAAGATGTATTAGATGATTTAAGAAAAGATAGAGATTATTTAGAAGAGTTAACTTACAATAGAGAAGAATATGTTTCATTAGAAGAAGATTGTGTTAATGATATATATTTTACGATAAAGACTACTTGCTATCTTTTATATATGACTCAAGTATATTTTGGAAAACTTGTTATAGCATAGTTTAGAACACAAGTCATTTATATAAATGGCTTGTATTTTTTATTTATAATTAAAAATTTATACATAATATTTTAAAAAAATATTTATCTTTACAAATTTTGATGTTATACTCACTAAGGTTATATTTATTAATAGAGAAGTTTGGGGGATAAGAGATGAATTTAAGTCAAGTTATATCATTTTCTATGGTAGTAATGTGTGCATACTTTATTGAAGGTCTTATTGGCTTCGGTGGTACAATTATGGCGTTGCCTATTGCATCAGCTATAGCTGGCCTAAAAGTTACTGTACCTGTTATGACTGTAGTAGTATTAATAGCTTCTGTAGTAATAGCAATAAGAGATTTTAAGTATATTGATAAAAAGCAATTTATTAAGATAACTTCATTAATGATATTAGGACTACCTATAGGGATGTGGTTATTTTCATCATTGCCAGAGAGACCTTTAAAAATAGCTTTAGGGATATTTATGATTATTGTAGGTATAAAAGGCTTATATGATGGTAGAAAAAAAGTAGAAGAAAAAACAGAGAAAGCTAAGAGTAAGTATATAGAAATAATACATAATATTGTACTTTTCCTTGGAGGAATAGTACATGGAGCATTTACTTGTGGAGGTCCTTTTGTAGTAGTTTATGCTACAGCAAATATAAAGGATAAATCAAGCTTTAGAGCTACATTATGTGCCTTATGGGCTACATTAAATGCAATCATGCTTTCTATAAATATATTTAGAGGTGAAATAAACTCTGGAATAATGACAATGGCTTTAATTACTATGGTATTTGTAATTATAGCTATAGTAGTAAGTAATATAGTACATAAAAAAATAAAGGGAGATTCATTTACAAAGTTTGTATATGTAGCTTTATTTATTTCAGGAATATTAATGATGATGTAAAAGAGTGCTTTATAGCACTCTTTTTTTATATAATTTACATTATTATTTTAATCAGCCAAGGTTATAGAGGTTATTTGTTCGTAGATTTCAGAAGTTTTATGATCGTCTACTAGGACAATTATATAATCACCAGCAATAAGTTTTACATTACCTCTAGGTATTATTTCCCTATCACCTCTTTTTATAGCGACCAAAAGACAATCCTTTGGCCAAGAGATATCTTTTATAAGTTTATCTTCAACGGTGCTATCCATCTCAATTACAAATTCCATTAATGTTTTATCGTGTTTGTCGAGATGATTTGCTGCACCTACATTATTTAAAAATCTTTCAAGTAATTTTTCATATATTGGTTCGTTTCTTAAAATATCAGATGTTAGATAGGCTATTATTACAACTACAGCAATACTTAAGAGATTACTAAAGGAACCTGTCATTTCCATTATTAATATAATTCCAGTTATAGGAGCTTTAACTACTGCAACAAAGTAACCAGCCATAGCAAGTGTAATAAAATTAAGTACATAAATACTATTAATACCTAAATAAGTAACTGAAATATCTCCAAAGATTTTCCCAAGTAATGCTCCTAAAAGTAACATAGGTAAAAATATACCACCAGGTACCCCTGAACCAAAGCAAATAAGTAATAATAAAAATTTTATTATATACAAAATTGATAATTGAGAAATTGAATTATTAGCGTTAGCTAGGTGAACAATTATTTCATGACCTCCACCTAGAAGTATTGGACTAATTATTCCGGCGATAGCTGTTATCATAAAAGGAAACATAACCTTGAATTGAATTGGGATACTCTTGAATTTTCCATATAAATTTTGAAAAAGATAAATACCTTTACAAAATATAACTCCAAAAACACCGGTAACTATTCCCAATATAACTAATAGCCAGTAAAGATGTAAGGGTAAAGGAGTAAGTATATTAAAATTTAAAGCAGATTCCATACCAAGAAAGTTTTTTGATATAAAATCAGCGGTGAGAGAAGCAGCCATAGCAGGCAATAATACTAATGGAGAAAATGTTCTATGGACTTCTTCAAGAGCAAAGATTATTCCAGCTAATGGAGAGTTAAAAGCTGCAGATAAACCTGCTGAAGCACCGGCAGTAATTAAGAACTCTTCCTTAGCATGAAGCTTTTCAACAAATTTGTTAGCTAATCCTTCACCGATTGAAGCACCCATTTGAACTGAAGGACCTTCTCTTCCAACTGATAAACCTACAGATAGTGAAATCAATCCACCTAAAAATTTATAAACTAATATTTTAAACCAATTAACACTTATTTTATTTATAACTCTACCTTTAACTTGGGGAATACCAGAACCAGATATCATACTTTCTCTTTTAACCATGTATCCAGTTATTAAACCAAAGAAAGAAACAGTGATAAAAACTATAATTGTTTCATAGATATTATCTCGTGACTTTATATAAAAATCTTCAAAAACAGTAAAAAATTTAGATATTAATATACGATTTAATACTATTACTAGTCCAGTGATCAACCCTATTAAAATACCTTGAACAACAAGCTTAAGATGCATATTTTTTCTGTGGTTTAGTATTTCTTCAATATTCTTACTATGCATAAATATCGTACCTTTCATAACAAATAATATATAGTATTTGCAAATGAAATAATAAAATTCTAAAAGGGATTAAAATACAAATTATAGTAAAAAATAATTAGGTATACAGGTATTGGTTTATTATAGTATTATATATACTATCGGATATGGAGGAAGCAATATATACACGTATCCAAATTTCTTAATAAGGAGAAAATAGATGGCTAGAAATAATAGTGTTAAGGGAAATTTTCATTATAATAAAGTTGAAAAGATGAATAAAAATTTTATGTATAATAACTTAGCTAGAAGTAATTGTTATGCTAGTAGCTTTGCAGGTTCAAATTTTAATTTTGTAAGTTTTAGAGGAGCTCACTTTAAGTCTTGTGATTTTTATGGATGTACTTTTAAAGGAGCAGAATTTATAGGAACTAATCTTAAAAATAGTAAGTTTAGACATGCAAAATTTGAAAATACTATTTTTGAAGAAGTAAATTTAGATAATGTAGACTTTAGAGATGCAGAATTTAAAGATGTTATATTTGTTGGGTGTGATTTAAGTAAATGTACTAATATGGGAATTGATGCATTAAATATTACTATATTTGATGAGATACCTGAATTAAATATAAGTGAAGAATTAGAAGCTGCTATAAATAAGGCTATGACAAATAAATATATTAAAGCATCTAGAGTGTTAGATACTAAGGAAGGTAAGATAAATCCGGTAAAGATTTATTTGCTTGAAAAACAATTTACTGAGGAAGAATTAATAAAAGGATTTAATGATATGATAGAAGAAATAGATAGAGAGTTTCATACATTAAGCTATTTATTAAGATTTTTTAGAGGATAATACAAAGTATTAAAATATAAAATGATGAGTTGCTGTAGATTTTTACCATATAAAAAACTACAGCTTTTTTTATAAAAAATAATATAGAGTTTATTATTGTAATATATATATAGTAAACAGACTTTGATTTAATATAACTACATTGACAAGTAAAAGGTATAAATGTAAAATATAAACAGGAAACGATTTCAGGAATTTCTTGAGACGATGGGGGATAGGATTTATGAAAAAAATATTATTAGTATGCGAAGCAGGAATGTCAACAAGTATCTTACTTAGTAAAATGAGAGAATACGTTAAAGTGAAAAAGGTTGATATCGATATTAAAGCTTTACCGATAACAGAGTGTGAAGAGGTAATAAATGATGTTGACATAGTTTTACTATCACCACAAGTTAGATTTCAAATGCCACAAGTTAATGCATTAGTTAATGGAAGAGTTCCAGTAAAAGTAATAGATGTAATACTATATGGAATGATGAACGAAAAAGCTATATTAGATCAAGTACTAAACTTATTAGACAAAAAATAGAATATATGAATTTATTAAAACATTTGCTGGTATTAGCAAATGTTTTTCTATTAGTGGAATAAAATAGTAAATATAATTTGTGTAAATGTTTGTAATGATTTGGTTAAAATGATAAGATAAAAGCCTAATTCTTATGAGGAGGATAGCTTATGAAAATAAAGGACGATATATATGGTGACTTTGAAATAGAAGGTGTTTTAGAAGAGTTAATAAATACTAAAGAATTTCAAAGATTAAAAAATATTCATCAAGGTGGTGCAAGCTATCTTGTAAATCCAAATTGGAATGTTACTAGATATGAGCATTCAGTAGGAACGATGCTACTTATTAAGAAGATGAATGGAACTATAGAAGAACAAATTGCTGGATTATTACATGATATTTCACATACTGCATTTTCTCATGTGGTTGATTTTGCATTAAATAAAAGTAATGAAGATTATCATGAAGAGATTTATGAAAAAATAATAGAAAATTCAGGTATACCTGAAATCCTTATAAAACATGGGTATGATTATAAGGATATACTATATAATGAAAAGAAATGGACTATATTAGAAAGATCAGCTCCAGATTTATGTGCAGATAGAATAGATTATACTTTAAGAGATATGTACTCTTATGGATATATTTCATTAGTTGCAATAAAAAATTTCTTAGAAAGTTTACAGGTTATAGATGGAGAAATAATTATTACTACTATAAATGCAGCAGAATGGTTCGTAAATACTTATTATAAGGAGGTAATAGGATTTTTCTTAAATCCATTAAATATATATGCTTATAATAGATTATCAAATGCTTTAAAAGTAGCTTTAGATAATGATATTATAACTTTAGAAGATTTACTTCAGGATGATAATTATGTTTTAAATATATTAAAAAATTCTAAAAATCAAGAAATAAGAAGTTTGATTCAATCATTAAATTATAATGTAGATGTTATTGAGAATAAAGAAGAGTATGATATACATCAGGTTAATAAGTTAAGAATTATTGACCCTACAGTTATAATAGATGGAGTTATAAGTAAATCCTCTGAAAAGTCACCGTTAATTAAAATATTAACCCAGCAAGCATTACAAAAATCAAGAGAAGGTGTATTTGTAAAGTTTAATTAAAGTGCGAAAAATTTTCGCACTTTTTTAATTACTATCTTATTATAGGGCTTTTGTATAAAGTTCTTCCCAAACAGGAAAGAATCCAGAATTAATAGCCACATTTTGAGAGATAAAGTGAGTTTCTACAGTTCCGTAGAAAGGAACTTTACCTCTATTTAATACTTCATTTTTTAATAAGGTTACAAGAGTAGTAGCAATCCCTTTTCCTCTATATTCAGGAAAAACGTCAATTCCGATTTGCCACATAGTATCACTATCTGCACTAGCTCCAGCCATTCCTAACATAGTATCTCCATCAAAAGCTGCCACTGCAAGAATATCAGGGTGATTTTTATCAAAAGCAAAGGCTTCACCAAATCTATCATCATTTGTAAATTGATTAATCTCTTCTTTTTCATACCATTTTATAGAGAAGGGAATTTCAATTTTTTCATTCATTGTTTTAGGAAGGTAATAATGATGTATATCAGCAATTTCGTGGCCAAATTCTCTAAGTTTAGTATCTATAGCTTTTAATTTTGGGTATTCAGAAAGCCAGGCAGCATCTATAGTTAAAAGATTTTCTTTACACCAAGGAATAATTTTAGGATCAGCTGAAATAAAAGCTTTACCATTAAAGCATAGTATTTTTAAAAAGCATCCATCATTGTCATATATTCTTCTACCAGAAATAAGACTATTTTCAGTAATTATATTAGTATCTTTAGTAATATCATAATCTTTAAAATTATAGTCTAATGCAAATTGGGCTTTAGCAATTTGTAAAATTTCATTTTTAGTAAGCATATAATCAACATCCTTTATTGGTATTTATTAATCTATAAACTAATTCTAACACAATTAAATGTAATATATTACAAAAAATGGTTGAAAGTTAACAAGGTTTATGTATAATAGAAATAATACAAACTTAGATATTAATTTTGCATGAGAATTATTAAGTAATAGGGGTGAAGGGGTATGATGAAATTAGATGAGATTTATGAGTATTTCAATGAGGAAAAAAGATTGAATACTTCAAATGCAAGTAGTATAGAATTTATAACTACTACAAACTTTATAGACAAGTATTTAAAAGAAGATTCAAAAATATTAGATATAGGAGCTGCTACTGGAGCTTATAGTTTGCACTATGCATCAAAGGGATATGATGTTACGTCTGTTGAACCAGTAAAGAGAAATATTGATATATTAAAATCAAATGTTACTGGAGATATGAATATAAAAGTTCATCAAGGAAATGCATTGGATTTATCATATCTTGAGGATAATAGTTTTGATATAGTTTTATGCTTTGGACCTTTATATCATTTAAAGAGTGATGAAGATAAATTAACAGCTATTAAAGAAAGTAAAAGGGTATGTAAGAAAGATGGTAAAATATTATTTGCTTATCTTTCAAATGATATGGTCTTTGTTACTGAAACTTTTATTTATAATACTAAAAATCACTTATTAGGTGATGAGTATGATAAGGAAAGTTTTAAATTAATAGATGAAACTCCATTTTGTTTTATGACAGTAGGAAAAATGGATGAATTAATGAGAAAGAGCAACTTAAATAAAGTTACACAGTTTGCAGCTGATGGGCTAGCTGAACTTATGGCTGATAAGATTAATGAATTTAGTGAAGCTGAGTTTAATGAATGGATGAGATTTCATCTTTATACTTGTGAAAAGACAGAGTTATTAGGATATAGTAATCATATTGTCTTTGTTGCAAGTAAATAAAATCAAAAATTTATTATAAAATAAATGAATATTTAAGTTAATATACATACTCTGAAATTGATTTCTTTAATGAAAAAATTAATTTCAGAGTATTTTATTATTAAAATAATTATTTTAATAATAAAAGAATAACAAATAGATAAATTAGAATTAAGATAGTGATAAAAAATCCAAAAAAAGCATGGAAAATTTTCCGAGAGTAGGAATTCAAATCTGGAATAAAATCCGTATAATAAAACTTGAAAACGTTATTAAAAATGAGGGGGAAATAAAAATGAACTTTATTTCAAGATTTATTGAAGAAAAAATGGTTCCAGTAGTATCTAGATTTGCTAATCTAAGATATATGAGAGCTCTTAAATCAGGGTTTATGGTTATAATGCCATTAACAATTATTGCATCAGTATTTTTATTAATAACAGACTTCCCTATAAATGGTTATCCAGAATTTATGGCAAGAATATTTGGTGAAGGTTGGGATAGTTTCCTTTCACCTGCATATAGAGCTACATTTGACATAATGGGGATTATGTTAGCTGGAACAATAGCTTACAAATTATCAGAAGATGATAAGATGGATCCGCTACCAGTTATGATTATTTCTATAGTAGCTTACGTAATAGTTACACCTAAATTTGCTACTGCTGAATCAGGAGAAGTAATAAATAAAGTACTTCCAATGGCATGGCTTGGAACAAAAGGTGTTATAACAGCAATTATAATGAGTATAACTTCAACAGAGCTTTATAGATTTGTAGTTAAAAAGAACTTAGTAATTAAATTACCAGAAAATGTACCACCAATGGTATATAAATCATTCGTATCATTAATACCAGGAGTAATAGTTGTTGCATATGCATTACTAATAAACGGAATATTCTTAAGCATGGGAACTTCAATGCATGAATTCATATATGACATATTACAAGTTCCACTTCAAGGATTAACAGCATCTCCAGCTGCTATAACAGTAGTTGCAGGGTTAAATGGATTCTTATGGTGGTTTGGTATTCACCCAACAGTTGTTAACTCAATTGTAAACCCATTATTAAATGCAAACTCAGTAGAAAACTTAGAGTTATTTAAACAAGGTGCTTTAACATTAGAAAATGCAAATATCGGAACAATTCAAATGATTGACCAATTTGCAACTATAGGTGGAGCAGGTATGACTGTGGGACTAGTTTTAGCTATGGTAGTTGTTGCTAGATCTGAAAGAATGAAAATGATGAGAAACTTAAGTACAGTTCCAGCATTATTCAATATAAATGAACCAATAATATTTGGTTTACCAGTAATACTTAACCCATTAATGTTAATTCCATTAACATTAGCACCAATAGTTTCAGTTCTTATTGCAATATTTGCTATGAAGATAGGATTCTTAAGTCCATTTAACGGTGTAGTAGCTCCATGGCCAACACCACCAATATTCAGTGGATTCTTAGTAAGTGGATGGCAAGGTGCATTAGTACAAGTAGTTGCCATAGCAGCAGCATTTGCAATATACTACCCATTTGTGTTAGCTTTAGATAAGCAATATAGAGCTGAAGAATTAACTGAGGAGTTAATAGAAGCTTAGAATTTAAAGTGAGGTGCACATATGAAAATACACAGAAGAATTTCAGAGAACTCAAAGTATTTAACTAAATTAGAAAAAGAGTTATTACAATTATTATTGGAGAATAGCGCGCTATTTAAATATGATAATTTTACAATAGCTAATATTTCAGAAAAATTTTCTATTAGTAATACAACTGTGCACCGACTTTCTAAAAAGTTAGGGTATAAAAGTTTTATACAATTTAAAGATGATTATTTTCAAAGAGATAAATTAGAAAAAGAAAACAAACCCAATATAGATGATACCGATTTTGTAAATCTAATGTTAGATACATATAAGTTAGTTAAGCAATCTGATATCGATGAAATAGTTGAAAAGATGATGAAATGCAAAAGAATAACTATATATGGAATGGGTATGAGCAATTATTTAGGTAAGATATTTCAAATAAAATTACAGCTATTAGGAATACCTGCTGAGCAACATGATGATTCAAGATTTATGAGATTATCTAGTAGAATATTAAATAAAGATGAAGATTTAGTATTTATGTTATCAAGAAGTGGGGAAACACCAGAACTACTAGAGGTATTAGTTGAAACTAACCTTAGAGGGGTTGACGTAGTACTTATAACAGAGTCTAGAAATTCTACCTTTGAAAAGTTATGTAAGTATAAGGTTTATACAGCGTATACTCAGGATTCAGATAGTAATATAGATACTCGATTAAACTTTCATATTGCAATGGATTATATAATAAAGAAATTTATTGAGAAATATGAAGAAAAGAGGTAGCAATGTATAATTTCGAAGACATATTACAAAGAAGAAATAATGGGTCTAAGAAGTGGAATGAAGAGTATATTGAAAAAAGATTCAAAGTAAAAGACGCAGCAAATTATTATCCACTATTCATTGCTGACATGGATTTTAAATTACCTAAAGAGGTAATAGAGCCTCTTATGGAATTTATAGCTTTAGGTGATTTTGGGTACTTTGATATAAAAGAAGAATTTTATAGTAGTATATTAAAATGGTATAAAGATAGATATAGATCAGAAATTAAACGTGAATGGATTGTTCCTTCAATAGGAGCATTATCTACTATGAATGTTATGGTAGATAAGTTGTTTAAAAAAGGTGACAATATACTTGTATTCACTCCAGCTTATGGACCATTTAAAGATGTTGTATCGAATAATGGTATGAATTTAGTTTCTTATAAAATGAAATTAAATAATAATAAATATACTTTAGATTTTAAAGAAGTAAAAGCTTTAGTGGAAAAAGAAGATATTAAGGGGTTAATAATCTGTAATCCACATAACCCATCAGGAAGATGTTGGAGCAAAGAAGAGATAAACGAGATTATTAATATTTGCATGGAAAAAAACATAATTATTATAAGTGATGAAGTTCATGGAGATTTAGATTTAGGAAATAATTTCAATACTTTTAGTGATTATTTAAACCAATATAAAAATATAATAGTTTTATCATCACCGAATAAAACATTTAATATAGCAGGTTTGGAAATCTCAACATTCTTATGTAGTAATGAAGAGATGAGAATTGATTTAGCAAATGAGTTAAGCAAAAGAAAGCTTCATCCAAATAGAGTTGGAACTAGAGCTTTAACCTTATGCTATGAAAATGGCTCACCTTGGGTTGATGAACTTATAATGAACATAAAAGAAAATTTAGATTTAACTGTGGACATGCTTAATGTAGAAGGAATCAGTACTATGGTTCCAGATGCAGGTTATTTATTATGGGTAAAGTTCGATAATATTTCAGATATTGATGATTTCATAATTAAGCTTGCGCAAGAAAAGAAAGTATTGCTTGAAACAGGAAGTAGGTTTATTAAAGATCATGAAGGATATTTAAGAATAAATGTAGCTACAAGTAAAGCAATATTAAAAGAAGCAATTCCAATGATAGTAGAATTCTACAAAGAATATATAAAGTAGTTAGGAGAATAGAAATGAAAAGAGAAGTAATTAATTCAGTTAAGGCTCCAGATGCAATAGGACCTTATTCACATTGTAATAAAGTAGGTAATTTCATATTTACCTCAGGACAATTACCATTGGATAAAGAAACTAAAGAATTAAAAACAGATATTAAAGAAGCTACAAGACAAAGCTTAGAAAATGTTAAGAGTATTTTAGAAGAGGCTGGGTCATCTATTAGAAATGTTGTTAAAGCAACAGTATTTGTAAAAGATTTAACTCAGTTTGCTGAATTAAATGAAGTATACAATGAGTATTTTGGAGAAAATCCTCCAGCAAGAAGTTGTGTTCAAGTTGCTAAACTACCTATGGATGCAGTAGTAGAAATAGAAGTTATAGCAATAGCAGAATAATATTAGATTTCGAAAGTAAATAACACTTTTAATAGGAGAACTATAATGAATTGTATGTGCAGCAATTTAATATAGTTCTCTATTTCTATTTGTTTAATTATAGTTATGTATTACTTTAGAGTAAAGTAATCTACATTTTACATAAATACTAATAAAAAATCCACTTATGGTTAAATTTATAAAATTATGTTCATACTACAAGATATATAAAGGAGGAGAAGTGAAGTATGAACGTAGAAAAGACTTTTCTTAAAACATTTTTGAAAAACTTTGAAGGAGAAGCATTTGCAGTAGATTTTTGGGATGGAGAAGAGGTTGTATTAGGTAATGGGGAACCATTATTTAGGGTACATATAAAAAAGCCATTGAATAAAAAGGATTTATTAAGTAGTACATCATTAGCTTTTGGTGAAGCATATATGAATGGTGATGTAGAATTTGAAGGAGATTTATTCTTAGCGCTAAATACAGTGTTAAAGTACATGAATAAATTTAATAGTGACCATAAGGCATTACCAGAAATATTTCATAAAATAACTAATAAATCAAAGCAGAAAGAAGAAGTTTCATCTCATTATGATATAGGAAATGATTTTTATAGCTTGTGGTTAGACGAAACTATGAGTTATTCTTGTGGATATTTTAAAAATGAAAATGATACATTGTATCAAGCTCAAATGAACAAAATTCATCATATATTAAAGAAGTTAAATTTAAAAGAAGGTCAAAGTCTTTTAGATATAGGTTGTGGATGGGGAATGTTACTTATTGAAGCAGCTAAAAAATACAAGATAAAAGGATTAGGAATAACATTAAGCCAAGAACAATTTAATAAGTTTAGTGAAAGAATAAAGGAAGAAAATTTAGAAGATTATTTAGAAGTAAAACTAATGGATTATAGAGATTTAAAGAAATCAAAATTATCATTTGATAGAGTTGTAAGTGTAGGAATGATAGAACATGTAGGAAGACCTAATTACGACTTATTTTTTGAAAATGTAAATGCAGTTTTAAAAGAAGGAGGAGTATTCTTATTACATTATATAAGTGGAATAAAAGAATCTGAAGGAGATGCATGGATTAAAAAGTACATATTCCCAGGTGGGGTTATACCATCATTAAGAGAGATAATAAATATTTCAGGAGATTACAATTATCATGTTATAGATGTAGAAAGCTTGAGGTTACATTATACTAAGACCTTATTAGAATGGTATAAAAACTTTAATAATAATATAGATAAAGTTAGAGAGATGTTTGATGAAAAGTTTATTAGAATGTGGAGTATGTATCTATGCTCTTGCGCTGCTACATTCAATAATGGAATAATAGATTTACATCAAATTCTATTTACTAAAGGAATAGATAATGATTTACCACTTACAAGAGACTATTTATATAAAGAGTAGTATTTTAATATTTTTATAAAGGGAAATTTCTTGTTAGTGGGTATTTCTTACTGTATATTAGTATTATAAAAATATTAATATAGGAGATGATTTTATGGCAGTTAAAATGTTACATACATGTATAAGAGTTATGGATTTAGAAAAATCTCTAAAGTTTTATAGAGAGGCATTAGGTCTTGTTGAAACTAGAAGAAAAGATTTTCCAGAGCATAAGTTTACTTTAGTGTATCTTTCTAATGAAATTGGAGGATATGAGATTGAATTAACTTATAATTATAATCCAGAAAAGCCTTATGAATTAGGAAATGGATTTAGTCATATAGCAGTTGGTGTTGATGATTTAGAGGGTGAAAGAGAGAAACACAAAACTTTAGGGTATGAAGTTACTCCATTAAAGGGACTTCCAGGGCAAAAGCCAGGATACTATTTTGTAACAGATCCAGATGGCTATAAAGTTGAAGTTATAAGAAATAAATAGTTAGATTAATAGAGATGTAGAGATACATCTCTATTTTTTTAGAAAATTTTAGTTTACATAAAAACTATAATATAAGCTTAACCTAAATAGAGATATATTGAAAAATTAGGTTAAGAGGTGAGGTTGTGGAGAGATTTAAAACTATTAAAACTTATGCTAGCTTTTCAAGAAATGTACAAATAATTGTAATAAGTGAATTGATATTAGCTGCGGCTTTTGGTATATATGGATTTTTACAAATACTTTATTTAAATGAAATTAATATACCCTCTGATAAAATTGGACTCATCTTTTCTTTAGGTTCATTATTTTCAATGGTAGGTTTCTTTGTAGGACCATTTATACATATGTTTGGAAGAAAAAATATTTTAGCTTTAGGATGTTTATTAAGTTCTATAGGAATAGGGGCATATGCTGTATTTACTAGCTATATATTACTTTTACTATCACAAATCTTAACTAATATAGGGCTTTGTTTTATACAAGTTACAGAATTGCAACTACTTTATTCATATACAACACCAGACAAAGAATGTTGTGCATATAGTTATAAATCCTCTGTTAATTTTATTGCTTCAACTTTAGGAACTTTATTGGCAGGGAATATAGATAGATTATCTATATTTAGTATTATAGGATATAGAAAATTATTTTACTTATCAGCAGGTATGACTTTAGTAGCTTTTGTTATGAGGTTATTTTTATTACCTAGGGATGAGAAAAGAAAGCTTGATGAAGGGAAAATTAAGGAATCTATTGGAGATACATTTAAGTTACTTAGAGGTCATAAAAATATAAGGTTTTTTGCAATTTTTTTATTTATTATTGCTATAGGTGGAAGTGCTGCTTGGCCATATAATAATTTAATTATGAAAAATTACTTTGGTTTAAGTAACACAACAATGTCCATAGTTAGCTTCATAATAACAACGGTGGTAATGATGGGCGTTCTAGCTATGCCAACAATAATAGGTAAGATTGGAATAAAAAGATTTGAGTTGATATCACTAATATGCTTGGCAGCAACAATGTTTTTTTTAACATTAAAATTAAATACTATTCCCTTTGTAACTATATTAATATTTAGATGTATTTTTGCAACTTTAGTTGGTTCATCTTTAGATAGCTCAATGATGAGCTATATTGAAATAGAGAATAGAGATGTATTTGCAGGAGTAAAATTATTGGTGAATGGAGTAGCTTCTGCAATAGGTAACTTTACTGGAGGATTTATAATTGAAAATATAAATTTTAGAGGAATATATATTTATGGTTTTTCAGTATTGATTATAGTAATTTTAATGTTTTATTTGAAAATTTCTAAGATTTTTGGAGATAGAGCAATAATATTAGAAAGATATAAAAGAAATTGTACATGTAAACTAAGGCATAGATATGTTGAGAGAAGAAGGTATTAAATAAAATAAGAATCACTTTGATAAAAGTTTGTCTTCGTAAAAAGATGAAAGATACTAATGATATAAAAAATATTGAATATGGCAATGTGATTAAGTGGTTTAAGAGATTTATTATTTCACTAGTTAATTTTATTAGAGGTAGAAAACTTAAAAGATTAGAGAAATCATAACAATAAATATAAAATTAAGGTAAAAATAGAATGTTGATATAATAAGATTTATATAATAGAATTAAAGTATATAAATCTTAAATTCTATTTATATAGGATTTAAGATTTATACTTATAGGAGTATATGCGATTTTGTCAATTAAACTTACTCCTAATGAATCAAAAATTAAAGGGTGACATATAAATGGCAAAGGTAGTCAATGTTATAGGAAAAGGCTCAAATGTTGGTAAGACTATTCTTATGGAAGGACTTATTAATGAATTGAAGAATAGAGGGCTAACTGTATCAACAATAAAACATGATGTTCATGGATTCGATATAGATAAAAAAGGAAAAGATACATACAGACATAGACAGGCTGGAGCAGAAACAGTAGTTATTTCATCTAAAAATAGATTTGCGATGATTAGAGAATTAGAACAAGAAATTAATTTAGATGATATAATTAAAATGGTAAGTGACAAGGATGTAGTACTTGTTGAAGGATATAAAAAAAGTGATTTAAGAAAAATAGAAGTTTATAGAGAGGGAGTTAGTGAAGAGATATTAACTCCTAAAGAAAAATTAATTGCTATTGCTAGTAATGAACATATTAAGTATAGTGATGTACCTATAGTTAAAAAGGATGATTATAAAGTATTAGCAGATTTAGTCCAAAAAGAAAAAGAGTTTAAATTTGAAAAATAGTTTTGTGTTTTCTAGTGTGTAAAAGTCTAAGGAATTTTCTATGACTTTTACGCCTGAATGTTTATCATTCACAGGGCAGTAATTGAAAAGTTATTGTCTCCACGTATTTTGGGAAGGAAAATAAGTAGATTTAATATAGAAATGTATTAAGCTTGTTACTTATACCCAAAATAAGGGTAAAGTAGCAAGCTTTTTAAGTTCAAATTTATGAGTTAGTACTTTGAAGTTATACTGTAGAGGCACTCCTACAAATACATGTGAGTAGTGAGTTCCATTAATTATTTGAGTATGAGGTGCAAGTTATGAAATCTTTTATTAGTTTAGAAGAAGCCATAGAGATTTTAAGTGAAAATGTTAGATTTATTGGAATTGAAGAAGTGTCATTACTTTCTGGAATAGGTAGAATTTTAAGTGAAGATATCTTTTCAAAGATAGATAATCCTCCATTTAACAAATCAGCTATGGATGGATATGCAGTGATTTCTATTGATACAGAGGAAGGAAAAAAATCCTTAAAGGTTATAGACCAAGTTTTTGCAGGTGATGTTTGCAAAAGTGAAGTAAAGCAAGGAACAGCAATTAAAATAATGACTGGAGCTCCTATACCAATTGGAGCTAATGCTGTAATAAAACAAGAAGATGTAACTTTTAAGGATGGTTTTATAGAGGTAAATAAGGTATTAAAAGCTGAAGAAAATATTTGTTTAAAAGGTGAGGATATAAAAGAGGGAACCCTTTTGGTGAAGAAAGGTAAAAAATTAGATTATGCAGACATAGGAATATTAGCTAGTTCTGGAATAAGAACTGTTAATGTTTATAAAAAGCCAAGAGTAGCTTTTATAAGTACAGGAGACGAAGTATTAGATTTAGATGAAGCATTAATAGGAGGAAAGATATATAATAGCAACAAGTATACAATATTAGGAAGATTAGCTGAGTTAGGTTATGAAGTAACCTATGTGGATCATGAAAATGATAGCTTTATTGGGATTGGAAATAAAATTAAGGAAGCTTCAAGAGTAGCAGATTTTATTATAACTACAGGTGGGGCATCTGTAGGAGAAAAGGACTTAATAAAAGAAGTAATAGATTATATTAATGGTGAAAAATTATTTTGGAAAATTAATATTAAACCAGGATCAGCTATGCTTTGTAGCAAATATGATGAAAAAATTATAGTAAGCCTTTCAGGAAATCCAACAGCTGCATTAACTACTTTTGAACTTATTGCTAAAACAACACTAGAAAAGCTAAGTGGAAAAGAACATATAGAAATAAGTAGAGAAAAAGCTATTTTAACTAATGAATTTAAAAAGAAGAGTCCGAATAGAAGGTTTTTAAGAGGAACAGTAACTTCTGATGTTAATGGTCAAAAAGTAGAAATAACACAAGTTAAAAGTGGAAATGGAATTCTTAGCTCTACATTAAATTCTAATTGTTTAATAGAGCTGGAAGCTGGTAATGAAGGCGTTAATAAAGGAGATATAGTTACTATTATTAAATTTTAAGAGGTGAGTTGCTTTGATAAATAAAACACTAGCTATTTTGGCAGGTGGAAAAAGTAGTAGGATGAATTATAATAATAAAGCTTTTTTAAGTTTTAAGGAAAAAACTTTTATTGAGCATATTATTAATGCAGGAAAAAACTTCAAGGAAGTTATTATTGTAGCTAATGATAAAGAAGTTTATGAAAGGTTTAATTTAAGAGTTGTAGAAGATATATATAAGGGAAATGGTCCCCTATCAGGAATACATTCAGCATTGAAAAGTTCTACTACTGATTGTGTTTTATGTGTAGCTTGTGATATGCCTCTTGTAAGTAGTGAGTTATTAGATTTCTTAGGGAATTATAATGAAAATTATGATGTATTAGTGCCTAAATATAAGGATAGATTACAGCCACTTTGTTCAATATATTCTAAAAATATATTAGGTAAAATTGAAGAGAGTTTAATAAAAAACGAAAATAAACTACAAAGATTTATAATGTCTTCAAATTATAAAGTAATCGAAAAACTAGGCAATAGAAAATTTGAAGAGGAAGATTTTTTAAATGTAAACACACCAATAGAATTTAATGAATTGGAGGAAAGATAAATGTATACTGTAGGAATCGTTACGAGTAGTGATAAAGGATATGCTGGAGAAAGAGAAGATAAGAGCGGAGCAGTTATAAAAGAAATAGTAGAAGCTAAAGGTTTTGAAGTTGTAAGATATGTAGTATTGCCAGATGAAAAAGAAATGTTAGCGGAGGAGTTTAAACATATGGCAGATGACTTAGGTGTTAATCTTGTTTTAAGCACAGGTGGAACTGGGTTTTCAGTAAGAGATATAACTCCAGAAGCTACAAAGATGGTTATTGAAAGAGAAACTCCAGGAATATGTGAAGCTATAAGATATTTTAGCTTACAGATAACTAAGAGAGCAATGCTTTCAAGAGCAGTTTCAGGAATAAGAAAAAATACACTTATAGTAAATCTTCCAGGAAGTCCAAAGGCTTGCAAAGAAGCGTTAGATTTTGTATTAGATGATATAAAACATGGAATTGACATATTATTAGGTTCAGCAAGCGAGTGTGCTAGAAAGTAGTTTAGTCACTTGTGGTAAAGTGAAAAGTTTGCTTGCGCAAAGGGGAAAAGTCACTGCGTGAGGAGAAAAGATTGATTTCGTCAATGGAGAAAATATTTGCTGACGCAAATGTCCCAAAGTGCTTATGGCAGAAGGAGAGTTTGATTATTAGAATATTAAAAAGTATGAATAGATAATTAATATAGGAATGGAGTAGTTAGCTATGAAAATGATAAGAGTTGAGGATGCAATCGGGTGTATTTTATCTCATGATGTTACTCAAATAATACCTGGTGAGTTTAAGGGAAGAGTATTTAAAAAGGGACATATTATTAAAGAGGAGGATATACAAAAATTCCTTGAGATAGGTAAAGAGCATATTTATGTATGGGAGCCTAAGGAAGGTGAACTTCATGAAAATGATGCAGCTATAAGAATTTCAAACCTTGTTGTGGGTGAAGGTGTTGCTAAATCAGAAGAAATAAAAGAAGGAAAAGTTGATTTCTTTGCTGATAGAGATGGTGTTTTAAGAATTGATAAAGAAAAGTTATTTACTATTAATTCAATAGGAGAAATTATAGTATCAACACTGCATAATAATACTCCTATAAAAAAAGGTGAAAAGATAGGTGCTACTAGAGTTATTCCTTTAATCATAGATGAAAAGCCAATATTAAAAGCTGAAGAGTTAGTTAATGATAAAGTAATTTGGGTTGATGAAATAAAGCCTAAAAGATGTCTTTTGATAACTACAGGTAATGAAGTTTATAAGGGAAGAATTAAAGATGCATTCTTACCAGTTATAAAAGCTAAGCTTGGATATTACGGAAGTGAAGTTGTAAGACAAGTAATTTTACCGGATGAAAAAGAAAGAATAATTGAAGAAATTCAAAAAGGATTAGAAGAAAAAGTTGATATGATAATTTGTACTGGAGGAATGTCTGTTGACCCAGATGATGTTACTCCAACAGCGATAAAAGAAAGTGGTGGAGAACTTGTAACATATGGTTCACCAGTATTACCAGGTGCAATGTTCTTACTTGCTTACCATAATGATACACCAATACTTGGAGTTCCAAGTTGTGCTATGTATTCAAAGAGAACAGTACTTGACCTAGTATTACCAAGAGTTTTAGCAGATGAAAGATTAAGTTTTGAAGATATAGCTCATTATGGACATGGTGGATTATGTTTAGATTGCGATGTATGTACATTCCCACATTGCTCATTTGGGAAATAAAAGGAGAAAAGATATGAATAACGGATTAACTCATTTTGATAATAGTGGAAATGCAAGAATGGTTGATGTTTCTGAAAAGATAGAAACTGCAAGATGTGCAGTAGCTGTATCTAAGATAAAGGTAAGTAAAGAAACATTAGATCTTATAGAGGCTGGAAAAATAGGAAAAGGAGATGTGCTTGGAGTTGCTAGAGTAGCAGGAATAATGGCTAGTAAGCAAACTTCTAACTTAATTCCTATGTGTCATCCTTTAATGATATCTAGCGTTAATGTTGACTTTGATATAAATAAAGAAGAAAGTGCTATAGATATAACAGCAACAGTAAAAATAGTTGATAAAACAGGTGTTGAGATGGAAGCTTTAACAGCAGCAACAGTTGCAGCCTTAACTATTTATGATATGTGCAAAGCTGTAGATAAGAGAATGGTAATCGAGGGAACTCATCTGTTAAAGAAAACAGGAGGGAAAAGTGGTGAATTCAATTTCTTTGAATAGCCACATAATTAGAGATGAAGGATAAATTTAAAAGAGAAATTGATTACTTGCGATTATCTGTAACTGATAATTGTAATTTAAGATGTATATATTGCATGGATGAAAAAGAAAATAATTTTTTAAAAACATCTGAGAAGTTAAGTGATGAAGAAATATTAAGAGTAGTTAAATCTTGTGCTGAAGTTGGTATAAAGAAAATAAGAATAACAGGGGGAGAACCTCTAGTTAGACCTAATATAACTAAACTTATAGATAGTATAAATAATATTGAAGGTATAGAAGAAATTTATATTACTACTAATGGAATACTTTTAGCTGATAAGGTTGAGGCTTTAGCTAAAAGTGGTGTTAAGGGAGTAAATATAAGTCTGGATTCTTTGAAGGAAGATAGATTTAAGAGTTTAACAAGAAGAGGTGAACTTTCAAAAGTTTTAGAAGCTATTGATAAGTGCATAGAGTTTGGAATAAAAGTAAAGCTTAATACAGTTATGGTTAATGATATAAACCATGATGAGATTAAGGACTTTATAAATCTTACAATAAATAAGCCTATAGATGTTAGATTTATTGAACTTATGCCAATAGGTGTAGGAAAGGTTTATAAAGGAGTTAGTAATCAAGAAATAAGAGATATTATAAAGGATAACTTTGCTAATGCAGTTGAGATAGGAAAAGAAAAAAGTAGCGGGCCAGCTAAATATATAAAGATAGATGGCGCTTTAGGTAAGGTTGGATTTATAAGTGCTATGAGTAATTGCTTCTGTGAAGAATGTAATAGAGTTAGAATTACACCAGAAGGATTTTTAAAGCAATGTTTACACTTTGATTATGGAGTAAGCTTAAGAGACCTTATTAGAGAAGGTATATCCAACGAAGAATTAAAGAAAAAGATTGAAGAGACTATTTATAACAAACCAGAGAAACATTTATTTAATCAAAATAAAGAGCATGAAGAAATAAGATTTATGAATCAAATTGGAGGATAATATTATGTGTAAGGTAATAGCTGTATGTACGAGTGAGAAAAAAGGGACTGCTAAGCAAATGGTAGATGAAGCGAATCTTATTGAAGAATTCGGAATTGAAGGAGATGCTCATGCTGGAAAATGGCACAGACAAGTAAGCCTTTTAGGATTAGAAAAGATAGATGAGTTTAACTCTAAAGGTGGAGGAGTAAACTTTGGTGATTTTGGTGAAAATCTAGTTATATCAGGGATAGAACTTACTAAAATGCCTATAGGACAAAGATTTAAAGTTGGAGAAACTATTTTAGAACTTACTCAAATAGGAAAGCAATGCCATGATAAATGTGAAATATTCTATAGAGTTGGGCAGTGTATAATGCCTACTAATGGAGTATTTACAAGAGTTATAAAAGGCGGGAAAGTAAGAGTTGGAGACGAAGTTATTCTTCTAGAAAGTGAAAGAAAAACTTTAAGTTTATAATAAGAAAAAATGGTAGTATCAAAAGTAGTTTGATACTACCATTTTTGATTTTAAGAAAATATATATTTGGACAAAAATCAACGAGAGTAATAGTTTATTTATTTAATGGCTTTTCATATAATGTAATATTAATTATTTGATATATAAGGAGAGAGTTTGTGGGTTCCAGCGATAGATATAGATTAGAAAAAATCTCAAAGAAAAAAAGAATTAAAGCTAAAAAGAGAAGATGTTCAAAGCAGTTATATCCAGCATTGAAAAATACTAAAAATGGTGCAATATATGGATATATAAATAATAAGGGAGAATATGTAATAGAGCCAAAATTTGAAGGAGCTTATGACTTTAATGAAAATTGTGTAGCAATAGTAATTAAGGATAATAAGTATGGAGTAATTGATTTATTAGGAGAATATAAGATTTATACAATATATGATAGTATAAGCAATTTTAGAGAAAGTAGAGCAGTTTATAGTAAAGATGGCAGCATGGGAATAATTGATGAAGATGGAAATGTAATAACTAAGAAAGAATATGGGATAGTTGGAGAATTTCATGACCATAGAGCTGTAGTTGGAGATAGTAAATCAGGAAATTATAAATATGGATATATAGATAGAGAAGGAAAAGAATTAATACATCTTAAGTTTGAAAGAGCTGATGATTTTAAAGATGATATTGCGTTGGTAAAGGTAAAAGATAACGAGTATAGCTTGATTGATAAAGAAGGAAAAGTTTTAAATAGTTATAAGCATTATTTAGTATCTCAATATGGAGATGGACTTATGATGTTTTCTGAAAAGATAGATGGACCATATGGATATATAGACATAGAAGGAAATGAGATAATTACGCCTAGATTTACATCTACTAGTGAGTTTGTTGATGGAATTGCTATAGTATCAGTTGAAGAAAATTATAATGGACCTTATGGAGTTATAAATAAAAAAGGAGAATATGTTTTAACTCCTATATTTAGTGAAATTAGATATTTAGGAGAAAATAGATTGGCATTGGGTATGCCTATAGGAAAACCATTAGGAGATGATAAATTTATAGCACCTAGTATATTTGCTATAGGTGATACAAATGGAAATATTTTAACTCAATTTAAATATTATGCTGTAGGTAATTATGATAAAGGAGTAACTTACGCTTCTAATAATACCTCTACTTTTTTTATGGATAAGAATGGGAAGGTTATTAATACATTACCAAAGGTAAAGGGAAGTGGAGAGCTAATGATTAAAGATGATATAATATATGCCAATATAGACTATTCACCATATTATTTAACTAGATCAGGTAAGCTTATATATAAGCCAAATGATGAGATTATACTTGATTATGTATATTCTGTAATTAAAGAAAAGTATAAGCCGAACTTTAGCTTTTTAATTTATATTCCACAAATTAAAGGTATTAAAAATAGAAAAGTAGAGAAGAAAGTAAATAGCAAATTAAAAACATTATCCTATTTCAAACCATTTGCAGAAGATCAAATAAGTCATAGTATAAATGAAAATGATGTATTAGACTATAGTTATTATGGGACATTTGAAGTAACTTTCTTTAAGAAGAATATACTTATATTAAGTTTAACTGGATATTATTATCCTTTAGGTGCTGCTCATGGATTATCATCTAAAATAACACCTGTAATAAATCTTGATACAGGAGAGTTTTATAGCTTAGAAGATTTGTTTAATCCAAATTCAGATTGGAAGAATAGATTGGATTCAATTATACAAAGGATGATAGATAAAGAGCCGCAATATGAGTATGTATATAAAGATGGATTTAAGGGAATAGATGAAGGACAAAATTTTTACATTGATGATAATAACTTGTATATTTATTTCCAACCTTATGATATAGGACCATATGCAGCCGGATTTATTATATTTAAAATACCATTTAGTTTAATACAGGATATTATGGTAAATAAAAATATTGACATAAATAAATGATAGGAGTATACTCCTCAAAGGAGATTGCTTTAAGAGCAATCTCTTTCTATAAAAAAATGAAAATTACATAGATTAATACTAAGAATAAAACTAATTAAGGGAGAAAGTAAAAATGGATAAAGCTAGTTTAAAAAAGAATATTATTTCAAAGACAGTATTATTTTTGATAATTATGATTTTGGTAGTAATGTTTAATTTATTATTTGGAGAAGATAATACGCTAGTTGGAGTTACTACAGTAATAACAATACTTATGTTGTTAGGAAAGGACTTAACTCAAAATCCAGTAAAGAATTTCTTAATACTTTTAGGAATTAACTTAGCACTTGGAATAAGTTCATTTATAGCAGCAAATAATGTATGGGTAGGAATAATTATAGATTTTTCAGTTGTATCATTAATAGGATATTATTTTAGTTATGCTATGACTAAAGGGCTTATATTACCCTATGGATTACAATATTTATTTATGTTGAATAGCCCTGTAGATGGACATATTTTTGTAAAAAGAATTTATGCATTAATTTTTGGCGCTATAATTATTATGATAAGCCAATTTATAGTAAATGTTAAGAAAAATAATGTATTTAAAAAAGAGAATTCAATAATAGGTTTTAATAAAGATGAAATTGATAGCGTTTATAAAGAATACGCACTATTTGGTAGGAAGGTAAAAATACATACAATAAGGGCTTCTTATGCTATAAGAGTTGGACTTTTAACAGCTATAACTTCTTTTATAGCATTGTATTTTAAGTTACCAGAAGGACGTTGGATGATATACACAATATTCTCATTAACTGAGTTATACTCAGAGAACTGTAAAATTAGAGCTTGGAAAAGGTTGCAAGGAACTATTATAGGTTCTGCTGTAGTTATAGTAGCTTTTATGTTTATAAAAAATCCTGCATTAAGAGGATTGATAATACTTATAGCAGGATATTTAAGCTCATTTGCTTCAGATTATAGAGATGTAATGATATTAGCAACAATATCAGCAATTACGCCACTTGCAATTACTAATGGATCAGTATATATTGCATTAAAAAGAATAATGTATGTAATAATAGGTACTATTTTAGCATTATTAGCTAATAGATTTATATTAAGAAAATCTCAAAAAGAACATGGTTTACAATAAAATATTTTAAAATAGAATTACTTTTTAGTAATTCTATTTTTTTTATAAAAAAGAAAATAATACATATACTAAAAAAATAGAACAGTATAGAAGGAGATGAAATTATGGATAAATCAGAAGTGAAAAAGAATATTATTGCAAAAACGATATTATTTGTTTGTATTATGGTATTTATAGCAATATTTACTTTAATATTTGGGCAAGAAAATGTGCCCGTAGGTATATGTACTGTAATAATATTACTTATGTTATTAGGAAAGAATTTGACACAAAAGCCATTAAAAAATTTTCTTATACTATTAGGAATTAATCTTGCTATTGGTTTTGGAACATATATTGCAGCTAATAATGTATGGATAGGAATCTTTATAGATTTCTTTACTTTGTCTTTAATAGGATATTATTTTAGTTATGCAATGACAAAAGGCCTAATACTTCCATATGGTCTACAATATCTATTTTTATTAAATAGTCCAGTGCATGGAGAAGTCTTTGTTAAAAGAATTTTAGCATTAGTGGCTGGGGCAGTTATCATAATGATTAGTCAATTTATTGTTAATGCTAAAAAAGAAAATGCATTTAAAAAAGAAAACTCTATAATAGGTTTTAATGAAAATGAAAGTAATAAGGTATATAAGGAGGTAAACATATTTGGTAGGAAGGTAAAAATACATACAATAAGGGCTTCTTATGCAATAAGAGTTGGAATACTTGTGGCTTTAGCATCATTTATACAACAATACTTTAAGTTAGCAGAAGGAAGATGGATGGTGTACACTATATTTTCTTTGACTGAGCTTTATTCAGAAAACTGTAAGATAAAAGCTTGGAAGAGATTACAAGGAACTATTATTGGGTCCATAATTTTATTAATATTGTTTATGTTTATTAAAAATAATATTTTAAGAGGATTAATAATATTAATAGCAGGTTATTTAAATTCCTTTGCAGAAGATTACAGAGATATGGTGGTATTGGTAACTATATCTGCAGTTGCACCACTTGCAATTAGTAATGGGTCCATATATGCAGTAGTTGAGAGAATAATGTATGTTATAATAGGAATAATATTATCATTAATAGCAAATGCTCTAATACTAAGAAAATCAAAAAAAGATATTGAGACACAATAAAATAAGTAAGATACTAAAAAGAATTACAATAAAATATATTACTACAAAAATACTGATATAAATAATAATTTGTATCAGTATTTTTTTATAAAGATATATGGAATAAAAAATAAAATTTTAATATTATTGGTAAAAGTGGTAAAATAGCTTATAGTTAGATTAATTAAAAATTAAAGGAGAAATAAAAAAATATGTACGATATAAGTGAAGCTAAAGTAAGTATTTTTTCAAATAGTAATTTGAAAAAATTAATAATTCCTTTGGTAATTGAACAAATACTAGCTGTTACAGTGGGGTTAATTGATACAGTTATGGTTTCAAATGTAGGAGAATATGCTGTTTCTGCTGTTTCATTAGTTGATACAATAAATATTTTATTAATAAATATTTTTGCTGCCTTAGGTACAGGAGGAGCTGTTGTAGCAGCTCAATTAATAGGTAGAGGATCAAAAGAGAAGGCTAGAACTTCAGCAAAACAACTAATTTTAATAACTACTATTTTATCAGTAGCTATTATGATAATTTGTTTAATACTTAATGAAGCATTATTAAGATTAATTTTTGGAAGTGTTGATTCAAAGGTAATGTACAATGCTAAAATTTACTTTTTCTATTCTGCTATTTCATATCCGTTTATAGCACTATATAATTCAGGAGCTGCTCTATTTAGGGCTATTGGCAATTCAAAAATTTCAATGATAAATTCATTAATTATGAATGTCATTAACATAATACTAAATTCTATATTTATTTTCGGATTAAAGCTTGGAGTTTTAGGAGCAGTTTTAGCTACATTAATAGCTAGAGTTATTGCTTGTATTATAATTCTTTATATGTTAACCAAAAAGAAAAATGATTTATATATAGATAATTATTTAAATATAAAATGGAACTTAAAATATATTAAAAAGATTCTTGCAATAGGAATTCCTTCAGGATTAGAAAATGGGATGTTTCAGTTAGGAAAGATTTTAGTACAAAGTTTAATTGCTACATTTGGCACATATTCTATTGCGGCTAATGCAGTTGCAAATAATATTGCACAAATGATGATAATACCAGGTAGTGCAATTGGACTAGCTATGATAACAGTAGTAGGTCAATGTATAGGGGCTAATGATTATGAAGAATCCGTATATAATACTAAAAAACTTATGAAGATAACTTTTATTTCTATGGCTATATTAAGTTTATTTTTAGGATTAATTTCACCTAAGATATTATGGATATATTCTCTCTCTCCTCAAACTACTACCTTGGCATTAAAATGTATTTGGGTACATGCAATAGTAGGAATGGTTATATGGCCGATATCTTTTACGTTACCTAATGCTCTACGTGCAGCTAATGATGCAAGATTTACAATGCTTGTTTCAATTTTTTCAATGTGGATATTTAGATATTTCTTAAGCTTCTTACTTGCTAGGGATTTAGGATTAGGACTTGTTGGAGTATGGTTAGCTATGACTGTTGATTGGGTTGTTAGGTCTATATTGTTTATTTATAGGTATAGAAGTGGAAAGTGGAAATATAAGAAGTTAGTATAATTAATGAAGGCATAGTGTTATTATATTTACAATAAAGGTATAATACTATATAATAATCATTATTATTTATAGAACGGAGAGAACAATTATGGGTAAGAAAATAGAGCTAGTTTATGAAGATAAAAAATACATAGTTTCAATAGATGGGTCAGAGGTAGAAAAACTAGAAGATGTAGATAAGGCTTTTGAAAGATTTAAACAAGTTATAAAAAATAATGATAGCAATAATGATAAGTCATGGTTATATATTGAGGAGACAATAAAATCATTTGAAAATGAAAATGTAGAAATTAATGGACAATTTAAGACAGTAACTATTGGGCCTTTAAAATATTTCTATAATACTGGTAAGGTGTTTTATATATCAGAAAGTGATATGACTCAATTAATTGGAGGATATGGATTAATTAAGTTTATATTAGAAACTCCTGGATTACAAGAGAAAGAAAACATTGAAAGCTTCTTAGAATTATGTAAAGTTGCAGTTGAAAATGGAGCTAATTATAGATTAAGTGGTGGAAGTATAACAATAATTAGTGCAGTATTAAATTATGGATCTGTAGAATTTAACTTTAACTACAATAAAATAAATAAAGGTATAGCAATTGAAGACGGAAGTTTTGAAGAATTTAAAAAATATGTTTTAGAAACTATTAATAAATAGGGTATTATGAGCCTCTGAGATATAAAAGTATGATATCTCAGAGGCTATTTTTATATATAATTTTATGATGTACAAAAGTAAATAATAAAGAGTAATATATAATAATAATACTTATTGAGTGAGAAGATATGGACTATTATAAGATGTTCGATGATTTTATGAAGAATTGTGGATATGATTTTAGTGAATATAGAGATGATAATTCAAGTGATAACGAAGAAGCGCCACCAGGAGTGGCAGATGAAGAGTGTAGATGTGGAGATAGTGATATTCCAGGTGGTTTTCAAGATTTAAATCCGATGCTATTTATAATAATTGCACAAATAATAGGGGATATTACGGCTAGTAGAATTCCATTTAATGTACAAAATGCTCTAGGAAACTGGCTTCAATTAATAGGTCAAGCTATATTAACTTATAATGCACAACAACAATATTTTCAAGGTGGACCAGGAAGATACTATAATCCTATATATAGAAATGCTTCTAATCCTTTTTGTGAAAATACAGTAGATGAAAGTGGTGCTAATACAGTAGGAACATCTAGCAGGTCATCTGGAAAGAGTAGTACTACAACCTCTAATGATAGTAATAATAAAGAATTGCAAAAGAGAGTGGAATCTCTAGAGAATGAAATAGAAAAACTTAAAAGAAAGCTAGATAACATTAAATGAAATTATTTATGCTATAGAAAGACTTCTAGTGTTTTTATAGCATAATATATTTTTTTATATAAAAAATAAAATTAAGAAAACATTTATATCATATTAAATAAGGTCTATAATATAAGTATACTTAAGAAAACTTACTACTTGTATACATTCGTAGGAGTATACTTAAAGTGTAAGTTTAAATCAGAGATTAAGATTTTCAGTTATAGTTTTACTAAGACGTTACAGAATGGAGGATTAATATGAAAAAGGTAGATGAAAGATTTTTAGAATATGTTAAAGTAGATACAAAAAGTGATACTACAACAGGAACAACTCCAAGTACAAAAGGACAGCTTGTTTTAGCGGATATATTAGCTAAAGAGTTAAAAGAAATGGGGTTAAATGATGTAACTATAAGTGAATATGGATATGTATATGCAACATTAGAAAAAAACTGTAACAAAGAAATTCCAACTATAGGATTTATAGCTCATATGGATACAGCACCAGATTATAGTGGAAAAGATGTAAACCCTCAAATAGTTAAAAATTATGATGGTGGAGATATAAAATTAAATGAAGATACTATTTTATCACCAAAGTTTTCACCAGAACTTAAAAATTATATAGGGAAAACATTGATAACTACAGATGGAAATACTCTTTTAGGTGCTGATGATAAAGCTGGTATAGCTGAAATAATGACAGCTGTAGAATATTTAATTAATCATCCAGAAATAGAGCATGGAGATATTAAAATAGGATTTACACCAGATGAAGAAATAGGAGAAGGTGCAGACCATTTTGATGTTAAATATTTTGGAGCAGATTTTGCTTACACTATTGATGGAGGAGCTATAGGAGAGTTAGAGTATGAAAACTTCAATGCAGCAGGAGTTAAGGTAACTATTAAAGGCGTTAATGTTCATCCTGGATATGCAAAGAATAAAATGGTAAATTCAATAACTATTGCAAATGAATTTGCGTCTATGCTACCTGTGGATGAAGTTCCAGAAAAGACTTCAGGATATGAAGGTTTCTATCATCTTATAGAGCTAAATGGAACAGTTGAAAATACATCAATGCAATATATAATAAGAGATTTCTTTAATGATACTTTTGTTAAAAGACAAGAAAGATTAAAAGAAATAGAAAAGGATTTAAATCAAAAATACGGTGAAGGAACAGTAACTGTAGATATAAAAGAACAATATAGAAACATGAAAGAAATGGTTGAGCCAGTAATACACATAGTTGGTAACGCTAAAAGAGCTATGGAAGAGGCTGACGTTACACCAGAAATTAGACCGATAAGAGGTGGAACAGATGGATCAAGACTTTCATATATGGGATTACCAACACCTAATATGTTTACTGGAGGAGAAAATTTCCACGGTAAATATGAATATATAGCTATAGAATCAATGGAAAAAGCTGTTGAAGTTATTGTAAACATAGTGAAAAATTATGCTAAGTAACACACGCTGAATTAGGTAAGTATTTAAGAAAGGACAATTAGAAATATACATTATGAAGTTAGAGCTTTTCTAATAGAAATATTAATAGTTATTATAGTAGATAAAAAATTACGATAGATAAGAAGTAAGCCTGACGGCGAAATGTTAGGAGTGTTATTTTTGCTAGATGAAAAAATATACAATGGATATTTAGAAATACTTAAAGAAGAAATTGTACCTGCAATGGGATGCACTGAACCAATAGCTATAGCCTATGCTTCAGCTAAGGCTAAGGAGGTTTTAGGTGAAATGCCTAAAAAAGTTATAGTATGGTGTAGTGGTAATATAATTAAAAATGCTAAGTGTGTAACTGTTCCAAATACAGGAGATTTAGTAGGTATAAAGGCAAGTGCTATAATTGGAATTTTAGCTGGTGATGCTAGTAAAGGATTAGAAGTAATTAATGTTGTTGATGATGTTAGCATTGAGAAAGCTAATGAACTTGTTACAACAGATTACTGTGAGGTTAAGAGATTAGATACAGAAGTTCAACTTCATATTTTAGTAGAAGCATATGGTGAAAATGACAAGGTTACTGTAGAAACTAAATATGCTCACACAAATATATGTAAAATAACTAAGAATGATAAAGTTTTACTTGAAGTTGAAGAATCTCCAGATAAATATTTAGGTGTATTTGTTGATAGAGGTATATTAAATGTAAAAGATATATATGAATTTGCAAATACAGTTAAAATTGAAGATGTTAAAGAGCTTTTAGATAAGCAAATAGCTTATAATATAAGCATAGCAGAAGAAGGTTTAAAAGGTACTTACGGAATAGGAATAGGGAAGGTTATTTTAGAAAGCTTCCCAGGAGATTCTGTAGTTACTAAATTAAAAGCTTATGCAGCAGCAGCTTCTGAAGCAAGAATGACTGGAAGTTCGTTGCCTGTTATGACTAATAGTGGAAGTGGAAATCAAGGGATGACAACTTCTATTCCAGTTATTATTTATGCAAAAGAAAAAGGTCTTAATGATGAACAATTATATAGAGGATTAACTTTCTCTAATCTTATGACTATTCATCAAAAGACAGGGATAGGAAGACTTTCAGCTTTCTGTGGAGCAGTTAGTGCTGGATGTGCTAGTGGAGCTGCTATAACTTATTTAGAAGGTGGGTCATTAGAACAAATCAATAAAACAGTAACAAACACTCTTGCAAATATATCAGGAATAGTATGCGATGGAGCTAAAGCTTCATGTGCAGCTAAAATAGCAACAAGTATAGATGCTGCTATGATGGCACATTATCTTGCTATGTCAGATCAATCATATCGTGCTAATACAGGAATACTTAAAGAAGATATAGAGGATACTATAATAGCTGTTGGTAGACTTGGAAAAGAGGGTATGAAAGAAACAGATAAAAAGATATTAGATATAATGCTAGAAGAATAGGAAAAGGAGCCACATTAGTATAAAAGTTATACTAATATGGTTCTTTTAATTTTTACTTAAACTCATAGAAATGATGAAATGCAGAGAAAAGTAAATAATATATCTAAAGAAATATGGGACTTATTGGGTTGCAAGAGTTATGCACGAATTGATATGATAGTAAGTAATGGAGAACCATATCTTTTAGAGGTAAATACTTTACCAGGAATGACAACATCAAGTTTAATTCCTAAAAGTGCAGAAGCAGTAGGTATGAGTTTTACAGAATTATTAGATAGGATAATAGAATATTCCTTAGAGTAGGAGTTGAAATAGTGATTTTTTCTAGCTTAGAATTCAATAATAATGAACCTATATATCTACAAATTGAAAATTATATTAAATATATGATAAAAAATAATATGGTAGTTACAGATGCAAAATTACCATCATCAAGAGATTTAAGTAAGATTTTAGGAGTAAGTAGAAATTCTGTAATAGTTGCTTATGAAAACTTAGAAGCTGATGGTATTGTGTATACTATAAAAGGCAGAGGAACATTTGTATCTAAAAATAAAGAAGATTATAAAAATGGATGGAAGTTATCTTGGGATAATATGATAAATAACTATGGAAGATTAGCTGAAGAGCTAGACATAGTAAAAACAGAAATACCTTGGGAAAGAGGGATGATTTCTTTTAAAAGTATCTCTCCTGATGGTTCTCTATTTGATATTGATGAGTTTAAAAAGTCTTTTCTAAATAGAATATCTTTAGAAGGAGATAAGATATTAAACTACGGATATGCTAAGGGATATAAGCCTTTAATAGATTATCTTTTAGAGTATATGAAGCAAAAGGGAGTTAGTATAGAAAATAAAGATATCATTATTACAAACGGGTTTACAGAAGGATTAGAAATGATTTTAAATACTTTTTGTAATCCAGGAGATAAGATACTATGTGAAAATCCAACTCATAATACATCTATAAAAATAATGAAAATTCTTGGTTTAGATATAATTGGAGTTAAGATGAATCAAGATGGAATAGATATAGAAGAGTTAGAGAATAAATTAAAGAACAATAAAATTAAGTTTGGATATTTGATTCCGTCATATCATAACCCAACAGGAATAGTTATGAAAGCTGAAAAGAGGCAGCAAGTATATAAATTGTTTAGAAAGTATGATATTCCAATAATTGAGGATGGATTTAATGAGGAGCTTTTATATAATAGTACTCATATTTCACCTTTATCGTCTATAGATAAAGGTGGTAATGGTGTAATTTATATAAGTAGCTTTTCTAAAATCCTTTTCCCAGGATTGAGAGTAGGGTGGATATTGGCAGATAAAAGGATAATAGATGTTTTAGAAAGTGTTAAGAGATGTAAAAATATCCATACTTCATTTTTAGATCAAGGGATTCTTTATGAATATTTAAAGAGTGGAGCTTTTGATAAAAATGTAAAAAAGATAAGAAAGGTTTATAGAGAAAAATATGATTTTGCATTAAATTGCATTAATAAATATATTAAACCTGATTTTATATGGGGGGAAGGAGCTCTTCATATTTATATTGGAATAGAAGGAGTAAAATCAAGAAAACTTCTAGAAGAATGTTATAAGGAAAATGTTATATTTACTCCAGGGGATATATTCTCTGTAGATAATTCTTGTGAAAATACTCTTAGAATAGGATTAACAAGATTAAGCTTAAATCAGATTGAAGAGGGAATAAAGATAATTGGAAAAAATGTAGAAAGGATAAAATTAAATGAGGATAAATAAACTTCTTAGCAATTATGGGGTTTGCTCAAGAAAAGAAGCTAATAGAATAATTGAAGAAGGTAGAGTTATAGTAAATGGCGAATTAGCCTTTCCGGGGCAGTGGGTAGAAGAATATGATGATATTCTTTTAGATGGAGAAAAATTAAAGCCAAAGGAAAGAATTTATATAGCCTTAAATAAACCAGTTGGAATAACTTGTACAGCGGCAAATGATGTAGAGGATAATATAATCCAATATATGAATTATCCTGAATATATATTTCCAGTAGGAAGATTAGATAAATTATCACAGGGACTTATTTTGATGACTAATGATGGTGATTTAGCTAATAGTATTTTAGAGGCAGATAATAATAAAGAAAAAGAATATATAGTAACAGTAGATAAAGAGCTTGATAATAAATTTATTGAAGGAATGTCAAATGGAGTAGATATAGGTGGAGTTATAACGAGACCTTGTAAAGTAAGTAGAGTAAATGATAAGACATTTAATATCATTTTAACTCAAGGTTTAAATAAACAGATTAGAAGAATGAGCAAAGCTTTTGGGTTTAATGTAGTTAGATTAGAGAGAGTTAGAATAATGAATATAAAAATAGATGGTATAGAATATGGGAAATGGAGAAAGCTAACCGAGGATGAGATTAGTGTGTTGAGAGAACATGCTAAATAAAGTATTAGTGATGAAAAGATATACTAAATAGAATTAATTTTAGATAAGATTATTTGTAATATATTAAAAGAGGATTATAATAAAGTAAGTACTTCACTATATGGAGGTGGGAGGTAGTATTTTGAGTAATATATGTAGCGGATTAGCGGAATGTGAATATTTAAAATTACTATTTGATAAGGTACGAGTAATAAATCCTTTGAAAAATGAAATAATTCATATCTTTAGTAAAGGTGTAAATGAGAGTGATGGTAAATGCTATAGCATATGGAATAAAAGTAATATGTGTGAAAATTGCATATCTATGAGAGCTTATAATGAAAATAAAGTTTTTACTAAAGTTGAGTATAACGATAATAGAGTATTTGCAATTACAGCAATTACTATGAACAAAGGTAGAGAGCATTATGTAATAGAATGTATTAAAGATATAACAGATTCTATGCTTATAAATGAAGTTTCATGTATTGCTATAAGTGAAATTTGCGAGGAAATTGAAAAATTAAATAAGCTAGTTATTACTGATGAATTGACAGAATGTTATAATAGAAGGTACATAAATGAAAGATTTCCTCTAGAAATAAAAGAATCAAAAAGAAAAAATGAGAAATTAACTATTGTACTTATGGATATAGATAATTTTAAAAAAATTAATGATAAATATGGGCACCAATCAGGAGACTATGTTTTAAAAGAAATTGGAAAAATTGTAAAAAGCAATATTAGAAAAGAATATGATTGGGTTTCTAGATATGGTGGAGAAGAGTTTTTAATAGTATTTAAAAATATGGATACTGAAAATTTTATAAAATCTACAGAGAAAATTCGTAAAAGTATAGAAGAGCATAAGTTTATATATAATGGAGTTGAGATTAAATTAACTGCGAGCTTTGGAGTAGCTGAGTTATCTGATAAAATTGATGAAATGGATATGCTTATAGCTGAAGCAGATAAAAAATTATACAAAGCAAAGGAATTAGGAAAGAACATAGTTATAATATAAGAAATATTAAAGTCTACAATATTTATAAGAATATTGTGGACTTTTTTAGCAATAAAGGTATAAATTATGGAAGGTGTAACAATATAAATGTAAAATGTAGATATAATGTATTAATAGGGGGCAAGAATTATGAAGACTGTTGCAATAATAGGAGCAGGACAAAGGGGACAAGATATTTATGCAAACTTTATTAAAAATCATAGTGAAATGGGTAAGGTTGTTGCTGTAGTTGAACCAAATGACTTTAGGAGAGAAACATTAGTAAGAGAACATAACATACCACAAGAGAATATATTTACTAATTGGGATGATTTCTTTAAGAGAGAAAAGTTAGCAGACCTAACTATAATATCTACATTAGATAGATTACATTATGAACCAACTATGAAAGCTTTAGATAAAGGATATAATATTTTATTAGAAAAACCTATGTCAATAAATAAAGAAGAGTGTGTTGATATGGTTAAGAAGGCAGAAGATAAAGGTTTACTACTTATGGTATGTCATGTTTTAAGATATACACCGTTCTTTACTAAATTAAAAGAAATTATTGATAGTGGAGAAATAGGAAAAGTAGTTAATATTCAGCATAATGAGAATGTTGGTGCTTTTCATATGGCTCATAGCTTTGTAAGAGGAAATTGGAGAAATTCAGATGAAACTTCACCAATAATATTACAAAAGAGTTGTCATGACATGGATATATTGTCATGGCTTGTAGATGATGAATGTGAAAGTATTTCTTCCTTTGGGGAGTTAAGCTTTTTTAATAATGATAATAAGCCAGAAGGTGCAGCAGATAGATGTGTAAGCTGTAAGGTTGAAGATTGTGTATTTGATGCAAGAAAGATATATCCGCCAATGAAAGGGGGATGGCCATCAACTGTAGTAAGTGAAGTTCAGACAGAAGAAGGTATATTAAATGCTATATCTGAGAATGAATATGGTAGATGTGTATTTAATTGTGATAACAATGTTTGTGACCATCAAAGTACTATAATCAAATTTAAAAATGGAATAACAGCTACATTTAGTCTTTCTGCATTTACAGATGAAATTTCGAGAACTATAAAGATAATGGGAACAAAAGGTGAGATAAGAGGTCACGAAGGTAAAAGAGAAATTGAAGTAATAAAATTTAGATCGAATGTAAAACAAGATAAGGATATAACAATTCATAAAATAGAAATTCCAGTAGGTGGACATAGTGGTGGAGATAATGGCTTAATGAATGAGTTATTTAGACTTTTAGAAAATAAATCAGTTGAATCTCTTTCTAGTGGGTCGAAATCATTGCAAAGTCATCTTATGGCTTTTGAAGCTGAAGAGGCTAGAAAAAATAATATAGTAGTACAGGTTAAGTAAAATAGCTACTATAAAAATATAAAGTTAAATAATAGAAGTATAACTAACATTCTATTATTTAACTTTTGAATTTTAAATTAAAAAAGTATAAATAATATAATTCCTAAAAATAAAAAATATTAAATTCCATCATCTTCAACTATTTCATAAAGAGGTAATTCAAGAGCTTCTGGATGCTTTAGTAATTTAGAAAAATATCGAAGTGCCTTTACTAGATATATACCATCTGCTATTCTTTCGTCAACAGAAAAAACTACATTTAAAAATGATTTATCATTTCTTTTAGTTATTTTACCCATGGTTAGAAAAATTGATGTTGTGCCCCATTCAAATAAATGATGGTGGAGAGTGTTATGGCCAATACTCCCTAAGTTTGATATATAGACACTACTAAAAAGAGGAATAGCATCAGTAATCTTTTTAGGAACTACACCGATGTGTATAAGATTATTAATTGCCCAAGCTGAAAAGGTCAATATAGGTGAAGGGAGATTTGCAAAAAAACTCATAAGCTTATCATCATCTTTTACAACGTTAGATCTAGAAAGCTCAATGGCATCATTAATTTTTTTAGAAACTTCAAAAATACTTTCAGTTTTGTTAAAAAAAACTTTTGCTGTACTTTCTACATATTTTCCGTCTATAAGCTTTAAGACTACAAAACAAAGTGAAAAATTATTTCTAGCATAAATTTTTTTATTAGCTACAAATCTATTTAGATAAGGGTACATAGCAAATGTTCTAATAAGAGCAGTGATTATTAATTCAAATGTTCCGATTTTTAAACCAGGGTTTGATTTATTTAAGTTCCTTAAATAATCTTTTGAAAAGTCAAATTCTATTTCTTCAGGGGAGTATACTATATTACCATTTCTACTTTTAAAAAGATATGGCATGAGTTTTCTCATTGGGTCAATATTTTTTAATAATATTCCGTCTTTACGCATGATAACTTTACTCCTAATTAAATTATTATGGTAAAGTATATGAGTGGAAATCGTTTATTATTTTATAAATGTAAATAAATTATTAAAAATATCTATACTTATTTTTAGTAAAAATATATACAGTTTTTATGTTTAAGAATTTTAACAAAAAAATAATCATATTAAGATATTCTAATTAGTGCTAAAATTATAAATATACAGTAAATTAATATGAATATTTGTAGAGATAAAATAGTTAGCTAAATAAAAATAAATAGAGAACAGTTAAAATATAGGAGGAATTGTTATGAAAATTGCATGGATAGGTGTAGGGGTAATGGGGAAATCTATGGCTCTAAATTTAAAAAAAGCTGGTCACTCTGTTAGTGTATATAATAGAACTTTATCAAAGTGTGAAGGATTGGAAGATGAGGGAATAAGAGTTTGCGAGACTATAAAAGACTGTGTAGAAGGTGCAGATGCTATTTTTACTATAGTTGGATATCCTAAGGATGTTGAGGAAGTATATTTAAGCGAAGAAGGAATATTTGCTAATGCTAAAGAAGGAGCATATATGGTAGATATGACGACATCATCACCAGCTTTAGCAAAAAAACTTTCTGAATTAGGTACTAAGTTTCATGTGTTAGATGCTCCTGTTTCAGGAGGAGATATAGGTGCTAAAAATGGAACTTTATCAATAATGGTGGGAGGAGAAAAAGCAGATTTTGACTTTTTACTTCCTGTATTTGAATCTATGGGCAAAAATATTATTTATTTAGGAAAAGCAGGTAGTGGACAGAACTGTAAAGCTTGCAATCAAATAGCTATAGCTGGAACAATAGCAGCCACAGCTGAAGCAGTTCATTATGCAGAAAGCGTTGGATTAGATGGAAAGATTGTATTAGAGGCAATTTCAAAAGGTGCAGCAGGTAGCTGGCAAATGGATAATAATGCGCCTAAGATGCTTGTACATGATTATGAACCAGGCTTTTTTATAAAGCATTTTATTAAAGATTTAAAAATAGCAAGAGATACTATGGAAAGTAAAAATGAAGAATTACCAGTTTTAAATAAAGTATTAGAACTATATGAGAAAATTGCGGATGATGGATTAGAAGATGAAGGAACTCAAGCTATTATTGAGTATTATAAATAAGACAAAAGATAAGTTAAAGGTTAAGGGGCAGAGAATATGAAAAAGGTATTAGTTACAGGAAGTAATGGATTTTTAGCATCGAGATTTAGCGAGTATTATAAAGATAAATATGATATCTTAGCTTTAAGTCATAAAGATTTAGATATTACTAATGAAAAAAAGGTTTATGATTTATTTAAAAATAATAATTTCGATATAGTATTTCATTCAGCTGCAATATCTGATACAGGAAGGTGTCAAAATGAACCTGAGTTTGCAAATAAAATAAATTTTGATGGGACTGTAAATATTGCTAAAGGCTGTGCATTAAAAGACTCAAAATTGATTTTTGCAAGTAGTGATCAGCTTTATGCTGGAAATGAAGAAGAAGGTCCATACTTTGAAAATATTATAGTAAAGCCTAATAATGTATATGGAGTTACAAAACTAAATGCTGAAAATGAAATTAAAAATATTTTTGATAAATATTATAATTTAAGATTAACATGGATGTTTTCTTATGCAGAAAGAAATAAAAGAGTTAATACAAACATAATTACTAATATATTAAATGAAACGCTAAAAGGTGAAAAAATATCATTAGCAACTAATGAATATAGGGGAATTAGCTACGTTTATGAAGTAATTGAAAATGTTGAAAAGTTATTAGAAGTTTCTTATGGAGACTATAATTTTGGTTCTGAAAATGATATTTCTACTTATGATATTGGATGTAGAGTTCTTGAAAATTTAGGCTTACAGAACAGAATTGAAGATATACTTATTAAAGATACAGAAAGATTTAAAGATAAGAAAAGAGATTTAAGAATAAGTAATAAAAAGTTAAGAGATAATGGAATTTATTTTGAGAGTACTGAAGAAGCTATATCAAGATGTATAAGGGAATTTAAGTAAGAGTGCAAATTTTATATTTGGATACTCGAACTTAACTGAAAGTCCAAATTTAAAATTCGGTAACTTGAAGTTACCCTTGAAGAGTACTCATTCGATGAGATGATAAGGAGTTTCCTTTTTTATGTTAGGTTTATGTTGACAAAGAAAAAAACAAGCATATAATAATATATAAGAATTGTTAAAGCTTTGAAGAGAAAGAGTAGAGTTAATAGAGTTATAAAGAGAGGTCCTGGTTGGTGAAAAGGGCATGACAAATTAATTTGAATACGTCTCTGAGCAGCACTCCGAAAGATTACAACCAGTAGGCAGATGTCGGATTCGCACCCGTTATAGTGCTAGGGTATAACCATATTTTTGGCGTACCTGAAGAGGTTGTTAATGTGAGTTAACAATGAAATTAGGTGGTAACACGTGAGTTTTATGCTCTCGTCCTTTTAGTAGGACGGGGGCTTTTTTATATTTAAAAATATACGCGCGGATTTTTAAGTATAGAGAAAGTTATGAGTTACTATAAGTGAGGTTCTAAATTTCACCCACAGGGCGCACATGTAATTTAGGTAACCGAACTTAACTGAAAATCCAAATTTATGATTTGGTAGATTAAAGTTACACTGGAAGTGTACACCTACGAATGTATATGAGTAGTGTGTTTCCTTATAAAATTATATAAGAAAACAAAGAAAATTTTGGAGGAATAAAGATGATTAATATAGATGAACAAATAAAGATAATAAGCAAAGGTGTAGATGAAATAATAGGACTTGAAGAATTAAAGGAGAAATTAAAAAGTAAAAAAGAGTTAGTAGTTAAATTAGGATTAGATCCAAGTGCTCCAGATATTCATTTAGGTCATACTGTAGTTTTAAGAAAACTAAAGCAAATACAGGATTTAGGACACAAGGTAGTTATAATAATTGGAGATTTTACAGGAAAGATAGGAGATCCAACAGGGAAATCAAAAGCTAGGAAGCCATTAACGACAGAGCAAGTGCTTGAAAATGCTAAAACTTACGAAACACAAATATTTAAGATACTCGATAGAGGGAAAACTGAAGTTAAATTTAATAGTGAATGGTTATCTAAGATGACTTTTGAAGAAGTAATAAAATTAGCTGCAAAATCAACAGTTGCAAGAATGCTAGAAAGAGATGATTTTAAAAAGAGATACGAAAGTAATATGTCCATATCTCTTCATGAGTTTTTCTACCCATTAATGCAAGGGTTTGATTCAGTAGAAATAAAAGCTGATATTGAAATGGGAGGAACTGACCAAAGATTTAATGTTTTGATGGGAAGAATGCTTCAAAAAGAATTTGGGCAAGAGCCACAATCAATAATAATTATGCCATTATTAGAAGGTCTTGATGGCGAAAATAAGATGAGCAAAAGTTTAGGAAATTACATTGGAATAGATGAATCAGCTACTATAATGTTTGAAAAGGCAATGAGTATTCCAGATGGTTTAATAATTAAATACTTTGAATTAGTTACAGATATTCATCCAGATATAATTGAAAGGATAAGAAAAGACCTTGAAGAAGATAATGTTAATCCTAGAGATGTAAAAATTTCTTTAGCTAAAGAAATAGTAGAATTATACCACGGAAAAGAAGAAGCAAAACTAGCAGAAGATAGATTTAGAAAGGTCTTTCAGAAAGGTGAAATTCCTGATGATATAAAAACTGTAGAAGTTAATTCAGGAGATTTTAACTTAGCTGATATAGTTTTAGGGAATAAGTTAGTTCCAAGTAAAAAAGAATTTAGAAGATTAGTGGAACAAGGTGGAGTTAAGGTAAATGGCGAAAGGATAAGTAATATTGATGAAGTTTCTTTAGCATCTAAATTTATAATTCAAATTGGAAAGAAGAAGTTTATTAAAGTAATTATAAGTTAAAAAATGGTGGCTATATGCCACCATTAATTATTTACTAAACCATGTTTTCCCATTCTTCATAAAGGTTAGCAATTTCTTCTTCTAAATTTTTAATCTCATTATTCACTCTTTGGCTTTCTGTTGGGTTAGAGTAAATTTCTTCTAAACAAAGATCTTCTTGAAGTTTAACTAATTCCTCTTCTTTTTCAGATATTGTTTTTTCAATGTTTTTTAATTTAAGCTGCATAGCCTTAGCTTCTTTTTCAGCTTCTCTTTTCTTTTTCTTATCTTCTTTAATTTGAGTTTTAGTTTTTCCATTAGCTATTTCTTCATAGTCTTCAAATCTGCTTGGATTAAGCTTCTTTTCTTGATAGTAATTATAGTTACCAAGATACTCGGTTACACCATCTTCATTAAGCTCTAAAATTCTTCCAATTACTTTATTTAAGAAATATCTATCATGGGAAATTATCATTAATGTTCCATCATATTCTAAAATAGCATCTTCTAAAGCTTCTCTTGAGATTATATCAAGGTGGTTTGTAGGTTCATCCATTAATAACAGATTAGATTTAGAAAGCATAAGCTTTAATAAATTTATTCTACACTTTTCACCACCGCTAAGAGTATTTATAACTTTAAACACATCATCGCCTGTGAATAAGAAAGATGCTAAAGCATTTCTTAGTTTAGTTGTAGTCATATTAGGAAATGCATCCCATACTTCATCTAAAATTGTTTTATTTAAATCTAGGTCAGATTGTTCTTGATCATAATAACCAACATTAACATTAGTTCCAAGAACTTTAACACCGGTATCAGCTTTAACTACATCCATTATTATTTTAAATAGAGTAGTTTTACCTCTACCATTTTCACCTATTAAAGCGATTTTTTCACCGCGTTTTAAATCCATATTAAGATTTTTAAATAATACTTTATCTCCATAAGCTTTACTCATTTTTTCGATATGAAGAACATCATATCCGCTTTTTACTGAAGCTTCAAATTTAATTTTTGAACCTTCTTTTTCATGAGTAGGAGCATCTATTCTTTCCATCTTATCTAGAGCTTTTTCTCTACTTTCAGCAGCTCTTATACTTTTTTCTCTATTAAATGAACGGAATTTTTCAATTATAGCCTCTTGTCTTTTAATTTCAGCTTGTTGAAGATTATAAGCCTTTAATTTAGCTTCATAGTTCTTTTTTCTTAATTCAATAAACTTAGTATAAGGAACATTGTAGCATTCAACTTCACCATTTATTACTTCAAATGTATTATTAGTAACAGAATCTAAGAAAAATCTATCGTGAGAAATTACAAGAACAGTACCTTTATAAGTTTTCATATATTCTTCAAGCCAAGCTATAGCCTCTAAGTCAAGATGGTTAGTAGGCTCGTCAAGAAGTAGTATATCAGGTTTTCTTAATAGTAGCTTACAAAGAGCTACTCTAGTTTTTTGTCCACCACTTAATGTACTTATATCTTTATAAAAATCAGCTTCAGTAAATCCAAGACCTTTTAATACTCTAGAGATTTCACCTTTATATATGTATCCACCTTTATGAGAATAAATATCTTGAAGAGTAGTGTAATCTTTAATTAACTTTTCATGATAGTCTGCTTTAGATTCATCATAAGGCTCGTTCATTTTGATTTCTAATGTAGACAATTTATTTTCTATGTTAATAAGCTCATCAAATACAGAGAGTGTTTCTTCGTAGATATTTTTATCTGTATCTAAATTAAGATTTTGAGATAAATACCCAAGAGTTTTATTTTTATCTATAAAAATCTCACCAGAGTCTTGAGATATTTCTCTGCATATTATTTTAAATAGAGTTGATTTACCTTCACCATTAGCTCCAATAATACCAACTTTATCACCTTCATTTATTGAAAATGTAACTTTTTTTAGTACATCCCTAATTCCATAACTTTTACATATATCTTTACAACTTAAAACTATCATATTATCCTCCATATCCCGAAGTTTCCATATAATTATACTATTAACATTATGTTTATTCAAATAGGAGAAAAATATAAATAAATTGCATAGCAATTTGGTGGAAAGTTTGACTAGGTCAAAGGGGAAAAGTCAGCTGAAGCTGAGGAGAAAATATCACTAAGGTGATAGGGAAAATATTGCCCTTGGCAATTGTATAATATATCTATTTTAATACTTTTCCCGTTAACTTTAGTTAACTTTTCCCTGCTACGTAGTAGCCTTTTCACCTCGACGAAGTCGACTTTTCAATTGCGAGCCTTAGCTCGTACTTTTTTTCTACCGTTCGTCTTCTACAAATAAATAACCAAGTGGTGGATTACCATTAAATATTCCTAAAATATAAATTGTATAAAGTTTTCCGCCTTCTAGAGTTAAGTTTTTAATATTTTTATTTAGTGCTGTTCCACCTGTGCTTTCAACTCTAAAGTTGTATATTCCAGGAGAGGTTGTATAGTAACCTGTTGTTTCTAAGTATTCAACAGCAGTAAAAAGTTCATTTCCATTAGGTAGGTCTAGGTTTAATAGAGGTGCACTTTGTGAAAGATTCATAAATCTTAAATAAGTATATTCAGTTGAAGTTGCAATTGAAGCATCTCTTAATTTAAATAGAAATAAACCTCCTAATGTAACTACAGAAATAGTATAATTAGCACTTGGTGCTAATTGAACACTTTGTGTAGCTAATGGTGTATCATAAAAGCCAGATCTATATACTTGAAGTTCATAAGTTCCTGGTGATAGATTTAAGTAATTAGATATAGAACTAAAAGAAAGATCTGATGATATTAAACTACCATTTGCGTAAATATCGATATTAGGTGCATTTGGAACTGCATGAAGAATTCTAATGCTAGAGTTTACATCAGGTGTATTTAATCTTATATAAGTCATAAAATCACCTTCCTTCATATTCAAGAGTAAGTTTTATTATATTTTTAATTAGTAATTTGGCAATAGGATAAGGAATTCTATAAGCTTTCATTGTTGCTAAAACTACAGAGTTATTATCTTCTATTTTTTTGAATATTTTATCTACTTCACTTTCTTTGTTGTCACCTCTATAATCATTAGAAAGTGAGATATCTTCTAATGTAAAATTTCTTACAATATCTAATGGATTTACGGAATTTTTATCATAGTTATCATTTAGTCTAGGTTTATTATAAGAATATAGGTCCTCTGAGTTTACTTCAGATGGATATTCTAAATTACTAGACTCAGTAGGAAAACTACTTGGAACTTTGTTAGTGGTATTATTTGAATTATTAGTATTAGTACTAGGTAAAGTTTGTGTTTGTTCAATATCTGGAATATTTGAAGGGTATGGAGTTAATGGTACAGTACTTGGTTTATTTTCATTATTCATAGCTGGATTCATCATATTAATTGATGGAGCAGGAAAGCACATATACATTGTCCCATTACTCATAGGACCACCGCTTATATTAGGATTAGGAAAATTAGCTGGTTTAAGAGCATCTTGAATATTCATAGGAGCAAAAGTTAAATCATTATCTTTCTTATTTTTATTGGTTTTATTGGTTTTATTTGAATCCATTTATATCCTCCGAAGAATAATTTATTATCAATATATGTCTATTTTAGGACATATGTTACTTTATAGAATATGATGGAAATAGGTTATTTAGTACATTTATAATCACACTAATTTATATACAAGAATAGAATGTAGGGGGAGGGATTGTTATGCATAAAACTAATATGGAAAAAATAAGGGAATTATTTGTGGGTATAGATAAAAAAATTGAAGTAGAAGGAAAAGGAAAAATAGTTCCTATAAATTTTGATAATGCAGCTACCACTCCGGCATTTAAAAGAGTGTTGAAAAGAATATTAGAATGTAGTGAAATGTATGGTTCAATAGCTAGAGGTGATGGACAAAAATCACAATTTTGTAGTGATACTTATGATGAATGTCGAAAGTATATAATGAATTATTTTAATGCACCTGAGGATTTATATACGGCGATTTTTACAGATAATACTACAATGGGGCTAAATAGATTATCAAATATATTGATTAAAGATAGAGAGGATATTGTTATTACTACTAGAATGGAACATCACTCAAATGATTTGCCTTGGAGAGGAAAATGTAACTTAAAGTATCTAGAAGTAGACGAAAATGGAAGAGTAAAAGTAGATGAACTTGAGGAGTTATTAATAAAGTATTGTGGTAAAGTAAAATATGTTACAATAAGTGGTGCATCTAATGTTACTGGATATCTAAATGATATAAGGAAAGTAGCGAAGCTTACTCATAAATATGGAGCCCATATAATTGTAGATGGAGCACAATTGGTCGCTCACAAAAAGGTATCTATGTTAGGTGTAAAAAGTGATGAGAATATAGATTATCTTGTATTTTCTGCACATAAGATGTATGCTCCTTTTGGATGTGGTGCAATAATTGGATTAAAAGAAACTTTTAATTATTACCCTCCTGATATAGTTGGTGGAGGAATAGTATATATTGTAAGAGATGAAGGGCAGATTTATTTAGATACTCCAGAAAAAAATGAACCAGGAACACCAAATTTTTTTGGAGTAGTAGCTATGACTCAAGCGATGAAGGATATGGAGAGAATAGGGTTTAAAACAATAGAAGACAATGAAAAAAATATATTCTCTAAGTTATTAGAAGGTATGAAAAATATAGCTGATGTTAATTTATATGGGGATTGTGAAAACATTGATGATAGATTAGGAATAATAGTATTTAATATAAATGGAATGAATTATGAAGAGGTAGGAGAAAAACTTGCTAGCATAAGAGGAATTGCTGTTAGGGAAGGTGGATTCTGTGCTCATCCATATACAAGAAGACTTTTAGGAATTAAAGATAAAGATCTTGATGAGTATATAGGAAAGAATGGAATTCCTGGGATGGTAAGAGCAAGTCTTGGAATATATAATACGGAAAAGGAAGTAGATATTTTCTTAGATACTATAGAGTATATTTGTAGAAGATATTTACCTAAAAAATAAGTAAAAGTAAAATGCTTAATGATGCCATGGGTATAGCTATCATTAAGCATTTATTTTTATTTATTAAATACCTTAAAATTAGGCATAGGTGACTGAGTTAAAATTGATGGAAGTGATGATACAAGTGGAGCTAGATATTCAATAGCTTCTTCAGTTACACCATTTCCTTCTTCATTAATCCATTCCTTAGGGAAGTATTTAACGTTATTAGCTATTTTATCAGCTTCAACTAAGAAATATGAGCTTGAGTAAGGAGTATTTGATTCTCTTTTTATAGCGACCATATATCCACTATGGCCCATGTTAGCATATTTTAATGCTTCATAACCAACTTGATAAGCCTCATCTAAGTCTAGATTTGAAGCACAGTGCATAGCACATCTTTGAAGAACTCCAAGTTCTAAAGATTTAACTCTTTTTGTAATTCCAGATTCAATTATTAAATTCTTTAAATACATACCAACTCCACCAAGTTGAGCATGTCCAAATTTATCGTGAGCTTGTGATGATGTTTCAGCAACAAATGTACCATCAGCAGTTCTAATTCCTTCAGATACAACTATGTATACTTGGTTTTGCTCTTCAAATTTTAATTTTACATCATGTAAAAACTTATCTACATCAAAAGCAGATTCAGGTAAATATATAAAATCGGCAACTTGTTTACCATTAAGTTTAGCTAAAGCAGCTGATGCTGCAAGCCATCCAGTATCACGTCCCATAGTTTCAACTATGAATATTCCGTTATTTATGTATACTGATGAATCTAAATATGTTTCAAGAACTGTTGTTGCAATAAACTTTGCAGCTGATCCAAAGCCAGGAGTATGATCTGTGTACATTAAATCATTATCTATAGTTTTTGGAATACCTATAAATTTGATATCTAGACCTGTTTCTTTAGCGTACTTACCAAGCTTTGCAGTAGTGTCCATTGAATCATTTCCACCAACATAAAAGAAAGCTTTTATATCATTAGCTTTTAAAATTTCTAATAGTTTATCATATTCTTCTGTTGATTCTTCTAACTTTTTCATTTTGTATCTGCAAGAACCTAATCCAGATGAAGGAGTATATCTAAATGAGTTAATCTCTTCATCACTAAAGCTAGATAACTCTATGATATTTCCATTAAGAATACCTTCTATTCCGTTTAAACCAGCATAAACTTTATCAAAAATTTTTAAATCTTTATTAGCATCTATTAATCCAACGACACTAGAGTTTATTACAGATGTTGGACCACCAGATTGAGCTATGATACAATTTGCCATTATGTTACTCTCCTTTATGTGAAAATCAAAAATAATTATAAAATATATTAAATGTGATACACAATTTGCTTATTATTTTGAATACAATATATACTATACAATAAAAGGTGTGAAAAATAAAGTGTTATTTATTAAATTTTAATAATTAAATAATATAATTCATATGTAAAGGTGATTGTTAATACAATTATATAGAAGTAAATTTCTAGTAGGAGAGAGAATATGGATTTAAGACATTTAATTATTATTGGAATAGCTTTGGCTATGGATGCATTAGGTGTTACATTAAGTATAGGTCTAAACCCAAGAGTTAGAAGAGATAGTAAGATAAAATATATAATTTCTTTTGGTTTTTTTCAGTTTTTATTTTTCTTTTTAGGAGGAGTTTTTGGATATCTTTTTGAAAAATATGTAGTTGCTATACCTAATATAATAGGCGGAATAGCCATTGGAATTGTTGGAATTATGATGTTTAAAGAAGGATTTGAATCTGAAGAGAAAGATGATGAACTATTACTTAAAAAGGGAATGCCAATAATTTTAGGAATATCTGTTAGCATAGATGCACTAGTTGTTGGATTTACAGCATCACATAGAGCATGCATATGTCTTCTTATGGTATTAAATGCAGTTATGATTGGATTAATAACATTACTAATTTGTACAACAGGATTTTTCTTATGTAGGTATATAAGGAGACTTGACTTTGTAACTAGATATGCAGATTTTTTAGGTGGAATAATATTAATTATCTTCGCCATTAAAATGATATTCTTTTAAATTAATAAATGATAATATTTAAAAGGTATAAACTTGAAAATTATAACTAAGTTTATATCTTTTTTATTTATAAAAAATTAGTTATTATTGGAGCGGATTAGTGTTTTTACCCATCTAATAAGTATAAAACTTAGCTAGGTAATAATTTTAGGAGGAAAAATGGAGCTAATATCATTTTTGAATTATAGAAAAAAGTCAAATGTATCTAAAGCTAAAGCTGGAGATAAAGACGCCTTTGTTTCCCTAATAGATGAAAATAGACTAAATATATATAGAGTTGCTAAAGGGATATTAAGAGAAGAGAAGGACATAGAAGATGCAATTCAAAATACTGTAATAAAGGCCTTTGAAAAGATGAATACATTAAAAAATAATGATTACTTTAAAACGTGGATAATAAGAATTCTGATTAATGAATGTAATGATATATTAAGAAAAAATAAAAGGTTAGTATCATTTGAAGAAGCTGTTGTTGAAGAAAAATATAGTGATAAGTATGAAAATATGGATTTAACAAATGCAGTAAGCTCACTAAATGATGATTTAAGAAATATTACAGTGCTATATTATTTTGAAGATATGAGTACTGTAAAAATAGCAAAATTTCTAGGAATTCCAGAAGGTACTGTAAGGTCAAGGCTTTCAAGAGCAAGAGAAAAGCTTAGAGAAAGGATGAAGGAGGTATAAGTTTTATGGATAAAGAAAATTTAAACTTTGATAAAGAAGTAAAAAATATATTAAATGAAGAAGTAAATTTTGTTCCGGATAATATAAACAAAGCTTTTGATGAAGCATTACTAAAGGCACAAGCGACTAAGAAAAAAAGAAAGTATAGAAAGGTATCAGGAATAGTTGCTATATTCCTAGGTATTAGTTTAGCAGGAGTTTCTATGACTCCATATGCTAAGAATATTCCTATATTAAGAAATATATATGAAACCTTTAATAGAAAGATTTATGAGAACTATGACAAATATGCATCAGATATAAATATAACTAAAGAAAGCAACGGTATTGGAATAACTATTAACAAAGTTATTTATGATGGATTCGATTTAGAAGTTTTTTATACAGTTAAAAGTAAAGAGCCGATGCAAGCAACTCCACACTTTATAAATTATAAGATAAAGATAAATGGAGAAAATGTGGCGTTTGGATGGAGTTCAGGAGGAGAATTTGTAGAGGATAATAAAGTTTACATGGGGCATACAAGTTATAGTATAAATTCAAGGAGATTATTGGAAGAAAAATTAGAGCTAGGTAATAAAGTTGTTGAAGTTCCAGATGAATTTATACTTTCCTTGGAGATTAATAATGTTGAATTTACTGGCTTAGAAAAAAATATATATGGAAACTGGGATTTTGACATACCTGTAAGTAATGAAAAGTTAAAAGGTTATGTTAAAGAATTTGATGTTAATTTTGACTTAAGCGCTATACTAGATGGACTTACAATAAATAAAATAATTACAACACCGATAAATACAATAATACAAGGATATGATAATTATACAGGGAATAATATGATACAATTTACAGTTTTTGATGACAATGGAAGAGCTCTATCTCCTAAATCAGGGGAAGGATCAGGAAGTGCTACAGAGAATGGTAGCTTCTTAAATTATTTTAGTAAGAATTTTAAGGAAACTTATTATGATACAGAAAGTATAAGTATTATTCCTAGTGTATGGATTTTCCAAGAAACAGAAAATACAACTGATAGTACTTCAAATAGAGAAACAGCTACTACAGAACTAGTTCCTAAAGACGCTAAATTAATTACTATACCTTTAAACTTACAAGGTGAAACCAATTTAAAGACAGCTGATGGAAAGGATTATGGAACTATAACAAAGGTAGAAATTAAAGAAGATAGAACTTATATATACTTCAAGCCTACTATAGGAAATTATGATATATTTGAAAAGATAGTTGATGATAACAAGGATATAAATGTAAGCTATCCAGTAGATAATTATTATAGAAATGAAGAAACAACTACTAGATATAATAAAGATACAGGTGAATTTATAGTTGAGTTTACAAAGCCATTAACTGATGGAAGCTACTCTATTTCTTATTATGATAATTCAGGAAGTGAAGTATATTTCTTTGATAAAGCTATTACAGTAGATCTTAAATAATAGTTTGAAAATATAAAAAAGTATAAAAATAGTCACCATAACTAACGTATATGATGGCTATTTTTTATGCTTTAAAATGTTGAAATTAAAGGTGTGTTTCTTTGTTTATAAACATTATTAATAATAGCAATAGATAAAATGTTTATTAATAATTGACTTCCACCGTAGCTTATAAAAGGCATACTAACACTAAGTATAGGAGATAGTGAAAGGTTTGCTAAAATATTTAGTAAAAATTGAATTGCAAATAGTGAACAAATTCCACTAACTAATAGTTTGCCATAACTATCTTTAGTATTAGCGCCTATAAATCCAATTCTAATAATAAATCCTAAAATTACTGATAATAATACTATTCCAGCTATCCAACCAAAGCTATAAACAATAGATGTAAACACAAAGTCTGTATGTGCCTCAGGAAGAGTAACTGAAGTAAGATTATTACCTTGACCTAAAATTCCAGCAGAAAGATTTAATGAAGACAATTGGTTATATATCCATCCGGATGAGGATGGATCTTTACTAGGATTTGAAAAAGCAAAAAATCTATCAAGTCTATAAGACTCACTTAATAAAAATGCTGAAAAAATTGCAAATAAACTTGAGATAGTTAATATTAAATATCTAACCTTGAAGCCAGATATAATCATTATTGTAAAAGCGCTTAATAAATATATAGCTGCATCAGATAATGAAGGTGAAATAATAAATATTAATGAAGGTACTATTACTAATAAAATACCAATAAAGCAATGTTTTTTGTTGCTCCAATTATAATCATCAAAAATACCTGCAAGAGCTGATATTGAAAGTAATGTATTTATACTTATCAAATTAAATGAAAAAGTTCCTATTTGAATATAGCCTATAGAACCATTGACAGGTTTAGTTGTAAAAAATGCTAATATCATTGATATAATTGAAAAGGCATAAATAAACTTTGAATATTTTTTTAGCTTCCTATAATCCAGTTTTATAAATAATAAGGAGATAGAAATGCTTATTATTAAGTAAATAAATGACCTACCTAAAAGATTCGGGTAATATTCTAAAGAATTCATAGGAGAATTTTTTTGAATAAAACCTAATGTAAACATACCAAAGAAAACCAATAAAGTTGTTATTGATAAAAGAAGCCAGTCAGAATTTGTTTTATGAGCCTTATTTAAGTCATTACCTATGACTTCTGAAGAACCCATTCGTAGAATAGCTTTATTTATAGCTTCTTCTTTTTCCATACCATTATTTAAACAATCTTCTATAATATCATCAAAATGACATAGTAATTCTACTTTTATTAATTTATGAACTTTTTTATTCTTAACGTAGCTACATACATCATCTATATATTTATCAATTTTTTCATTTTCTATTGGATACATAATTCACCCTCCCATAAAACGTTATTTACTGTAGAACTAAATAATTTCCACTCTTTTTCTTTCTCAATAAGTACTTTTTTACCAGCTGTTGTTATCTTATAATATTTTCTTTTTCTATTACCATTGCTAGAATCCCAATAAGCTTCAATATAATTTTCATTTTCTAAGCTATGAAGTATAGGGTAAAGAGTACCTTCTTTAAAAGAAAATATATTTTTTGATCTTTCTTCCATTTCTTTAATCATTTCATAACCATACATATCTTTGCGATTAAGAAGACTTAATATTAGTACTGTTGTGCTACCTTTTAAAAGTTCTTTGTTAATTTTCATAAATTCACCTCTTTACATAGTAATACGATACATAGTATATCTAGGTATAATTATATAACTATTAACCTATAATATGCAATATGTTAGAGAGAAATTAAATATGAAAATTAAATTATTAGAAATACTGTATTATTTTAAAGTGAATATAGGGCATTTTAAGTTATAAGAAATTAATGTGATTATAGTTTATTTGTTATATAATTATATTCTAGAAAATACAATAGTAATTCACAGTAGTTAATCATAAAGCTTCAATAATTGATACTATTCCTAAAAAGAATTATCAATTTAAGCCGAATAACCTTAAAGAACTGCTGTATTAAAAGTTATATAAGGAGGCGGGATATGATGATTAATAACATCTTTTTTAACAAAAGTAATGGGATTAAGATAATGCATATTATTCTATTTATCATCACAGGAATGTATATATTAGAATCTATATTTATTAGGGGGCTGTTCACTAACTTTATTTTAGCTGGTATTAATATAGTATTAAGTATTGTTGTACTTGTAATATCATTTATAAAGAAAGAATATAAATTAGCCATTATTGATTTTATTATTTTTAGCTTAACTTCATTAATACTTATATACTTAATGTATATTTAAACCGGATATTTCTTGTAATAATAAATTTATTAAAATGCCGTACTATTCAAATTGAACTGCCCCCTGTCTACTTGACAGGGGGCAGTTCAGAATATACGGTATTTTTAGTTTTAAATTGTACAAAGCTCATTCATAGTAAATATCCCTTTTCAAAAATAACAATATATGAATTACCTATAATTAAATTATAAATGCAATCTTATTGCTAATTAATTTGAGAAATAGGAACTTTTTTATAATTAAAAAAATTACTTGTTATTAATATATTTATTTTATTAAGCCACCATGAAACATGCATTCAAATACTTTTTTGTCTTTATAAAAAATCTCTTCATAGCCATTAAACCATTCAAAAGAACCATTAACAATACAGTGATATTTATAGTCACCATTTTCATATACAATTGGACCTCTATAAAGATTATCTTCAGGTACTAATGCTAGAACTTCTTTTAAGAATGAACCTGAGAATTCTTGGCTTAGGACCCTACCCATATAATTCATAGATCAAACTGGAGTTGAATCTATCCACAGACCCTCTTCACCAGCAAAACTTTCTCCACCTAAAAATGTATCTATATATAATAATTTATCCTCACTATATTGTAAGTCGTGCGAGTTAGGTCTAGAAGAAGGAGATTTAGGACCTTTTCCAGCATAAGTAGCTTTTTTAGCTCTACATAAGAATTTTATAAGTAGTTCTGAAGAGTCAAAATTTGATGTATTGTCAGTATTTAATGAACATTCATCTGAAGGTTTTAAAAGTTTATCAATAGATACCTTGAAAATTTCACTTAGTGTAATTAGATTATCTATATCAGGGTAAGAACATCCTAATTCCCATTTTGCAACAGCTTGTCTAGAGACATTAACTAATTCAGCCAGAGCCTCTTGTGAAAGACCTTTATCTTTTCTAAGTTTTTGTAGTTTATCATTAAAATTCATAATCATCACCTCATATCTAAAGTATATAGTATGAAAAAACTTTATACTACCAATTAAAGGTTTCAATTTTGACAACTAGAAGTTGTCATGAGATATTACTAAATTGTAATATTTGAATTTATATAAAAGTAATATTGTTAATTTATAATAAAAGCATAGTAATAAAAGCTTAAGGGGAGATATAATTATGGCACTTATAGAAGTAAAGAATTTATGCAAAGTTTATGGTAGTGGAGAGGCTAAGGTTGAAGCATTAAAAGATATAAATTTAGAAATTGAGCAAGGTGAATTTGTGGCTATAGTAGGTCCATCAGGTTCAGGAAAAAGTACGCTACTACACCTGTTAGGGGGCGTTGATAAACCAACTTCAGGTGAAGTTATTATAAGAGGTGAGAGTGTTTATAAATTAAAGGAGAAGGAGTTATCAGTTTTAAGAAGAAGAAAAATAGGATTTGTATTTCAATTTTTTAATTTAATACCGGTTTTAACTGCTGAAGAAAATATAGAAATGCCAGTACTTCTTGATGGAGTTAAGATAGACAAGGAATATCTAGAGGATCTTTTAAAACTTTTAGGATTAGAAAATAGAAGGAAGTATCATCCATCAGAATTATCAGGGGGGCAACAACAAAGAGTTTCTATAGGAAGAGCTTTAGCTAATAAACCAGCAGTTATATTAGCAGATGAACCGACAGGTAACCTTGATTCTAAAAATTCAAAGGAAATATTAGAACTCTTAAAGTATTCAGCTAAAAAATATAAGCAGACTTTAATTTTAATTACCCATGATATAAATATAGCAAGAGCTGCTGATAGAGTTATAACTATTGAAGATGGGAAAATCACTGCTGATGAGGTGGTGAGATAATGAAATCTTATAGCGATATAACTTTAAAATATTTAAAGAAAAATAAAAAGAGAACATTATTTACTGTTATAGGAATTATAATGTCCTTATCACTTATTAGTGGTATTGGATTCTTAGGATTAAGCTTTAAGGATTTTATGTATAACAGGGCAATTACTTATAATGGTGATTATGAGTTTTTTGCAAGGAATTTAACCAAGGAGCAGGCACTTCTATTAAAAAATGATGTGGACTTAGAAAAAATAGCTATAGATAGCAATGAATATAACAATTTTATATATAATCAAAATGATAAAGAAGCTTCAGGTACAGTCATACAAGGTGATAAGGAATACTTTAATGTATTTTATAAAAATCTTGAAGAAGGAAGAGCACCTGAAAGTAGTAATGAAATAATTTTAGGGTTAAGTGAAAAAGAAGATTTTAATATTAAGTTAGGGGAAAAGTTTGAAGTTGATGAAACTTATTATGACCAGGATTATAATGTGGTGTTAACAGGGAATAAAAAGGAATATACGGTAGTTGGATTTTATACAGAAACCGCAGGAGCTTATGGTGATAATTATATAATTGGGGTAACTTTATTAGATACTTTAGATAGTGAGATAAACTATAATGTAGCGTTTACTGTAATTGATAAAGAAAATAAGATACAAATAGCATATGATAAGATTTCTAAAATGCTTGGTAGAGATTTAGAATTTGAAGATATGAGCTACAATAATGACTTATTAGCATTAAGAGGACAGAGTAGTTATAGTGGAATTAATACTGTAATAATAGGAATATTTATATTTGTATTAGCAGTAATAATATTTGCAACAATATTTTTAATATACAATGCTATAAATATTTCAGTAACAGAAAGAATGAGCCAGTTTGGAATACTTAGAAGTATAGGGGCATCTCCTAAGCAAGTGAGAAATTTAGTATTAAAAGAAGGTCTTTTAATGTGTCTTATGGCAATACCTTTTGGAGTGTTATGTGGATATTTAGGAATATGGGTTACTGTAAAGATTTTAGGTGTAAAAATAGGAGAAATGTTTAGCGCAGGAGCTTTTACTGTAAGCTTTAAACTAATAGTAATAATTTTTACAGCTATTATTGGAAGTCTTACTATACTTATAGCTTCCTTTGGTCCAGCTAAGAAGGCAGGGAAAATAAATCCTATAGATATAATTAAGGGTAACAACGATAATGAAAAAGTTAAAAATCATGTTATAGGAAGTAGTATAATTAGAAAAATATTTGGTGTTGAAGGTTGGATAGCGTATAAAAATATAAGGAAAAATTCTAAGAGATTTATGGTTACTATTCTTTCCTTAAGTATATCACTTATTATGTTTATAACTTTTACAACTTTAAATATGAAAAGAATAGATGAATTAAATTATTTAAACGAAGCAACTTTAAATCAAGGTACAGTATATATTTATGAAAAAGATCAGATTGATGTAATTGAAGAAAAGGTAAAAGCTATAACTGGCGTTAACAATCTTTATGGTTGGTTTGAAAATTCAATTCCATTAGAGTTAGACTCCAGCTTATTTACTGAAGAGTTTAAAGGAATATATGGTGATAGGTATCAAAATTATGTTTCGGAAAGAGTTAGTATAGAATATTTTAATAATGAAATATTAAAAAAGATTGGAATTGAAGATGGTCTTAAAGATAATGAAATAATATTAACGAATAGTATAGCTATGTATGATAATAAAGGGAAACTTAACAATTTAAGCGTAACTAATTTAAAAGAAGGAGATACTTTAAAGATACCTAAAATTTGTATAGATTACTTAAAGTATGATGGTGAAAAAAGTGATGAAAGTGATAAGTTACTTAAAGAAGCTATTGATAAAGATGTTTCAGAAGGTAATTATTATGAATTCAAAGTAAAGAAAATAATAGATAAAAACCCATTAAGATATGGTTATAGTGGAGATTTTGAAATAGCTTTTAGTGGAGATTTCTTTAATAGCTTGAATATAACTAATTTTATAGGTTCTTATAATTTAGGATTTAGATATAAAAATATAAATGATATAGCAGAAATTAAGAGGATATCTTCTGAGATTACAGCTTTAGGTGATAAATATGATGTTAGCTTTATAGATGATAGTGAAGATAATAGAAGTCTAGAACAGATGTGGGGAGTTATAAACGTATTTGTTTATGGGTTTATAGTAATGATAAGCTTAATTGGAATAGTTAATGTTATAAACACTATATCCCTTAATATACTGCTTAAGAAAAAAGAATTTGGTACACTAGGTACTATAGGTATGGATAAAAAGCAGCTATACAGAATGGTTATTTTAGAAGGATTACTTCATGGGATTATAGCTTGCATAATTGGAGGAGTAATTGCTGTAGGATTATCAATGGTAGCAGTAAGAATAATATCGTATGGTTTTACTTTTGGATATAAGTTATATTGGCAGCCATTTGCTATAGGATTCTTAATTAATATTGTAGTAACTATAATAGCATCAATTATACCACTAAATAAGCTTAAAAAGATGAGCTTGGTAGAAACAGTAAGAAATATAGAATAATATGGTTTATAAAGCATAGGAAGTGGTTTATAATAAAGGTATTACATGGTGAAAATGTGGAGAAAAAGATTTTTTTAGTGCTGTTTTTCAGAAATGATGTATTTAGAGAGATTCTTAGAAGTTACTAATACTGAAGTTCACTTAAAAATGAAAAAAAAGATATATGAGATAGGAGTAGAGAAAATTCTGCTCCTATTTAGCATTGAAGGGGGATAATATGATTAAAATTTTATTTGTAGAAGATGATTTACCATTAGCTTTAGGAATTGAATATACATTAAAACAAGAGGGGTTTTATGTAGTACATGCTAAAAATCTTGAAGAGGCTAGAGCAAATTATAAATCTTTAGATTTTAATATAATTTTACTTGATGTGATGTTACCTGATGGCAGTGGTTATGACTTTTGTAGAGAAGTAAGAAAGGAAAGTGAAATACCTATTATTTTCATGACAGCTTGTGATGAAGAGGTTAATGTTGTTTTAGGTTTAGATATGGGTGGAGATGATTATGTAACTAAACCTATAAGAGTAAAGGAACTTATTTCAAGAATAAATGCTGTACTAAGAAGAAAAGGAATAACGAATACTAAGTCTTCTGAAGAGATAATAAGAAGTGGCAATATACTAATAGAGCCTTTAAAATATAAGGTTTATAAGAATGGAGCCAATATAGATTTAACAGCTATAGAATATAAATTGTTGTTAATTCTTATCAAGAATAAAGGTAATGCTATTGAAAGAGTTACATTGTTAGAAAAGCTATGGGATGTTGATGGTAATTTTGTTGATGGGAATTCTCTTACTGTATATATAAAGAGATTAAGAGAAAAGATAGAAGATGATATTAAAAATCCACAATATATAGAAACTGTAAGAGGCATAGGATATAGATGGGCAGAAAGAATCGTGGAGGTATAATTATATGAATCTTTTAAAGAATAGAGAGATTAAAAATATAATAATACTTTCGGTTATTTCTTTTATAATATTTACTTTAATATCAATGATGTTTTTAACTAATTGGTTTAATAATATTAGTTCAAGATATGGTAAGCAAAATATAGCCTTAGTAGGAGCTATATTAGAACAAAATCCTGAGCTTGAGGAAAATATAATACCTATCATTACAAAAGGTGAGTATAGTAAGTATTATGATTATGGAAAATTAGTGATGGATAAATACTATTATAATGACAATATATTGCCATATAAGAATGCTATTATAAAAAATGAATATAATAATTTTAAAAAAATATGGATAGGCTTTGTGGGTGTAATTTGGGCTATATTATTAATTTTATTTATATATATAATTAAACCTATTTTTAAAAACTTAAATACTCTTGGACAAATTGCAGATAATATGGTTGAAGGTAAGTTTAATAATAAGCAGTTAGCGTTAAATGAAGGTGAATTATCAGTATTTTACAATAAGTTTATAGATATGGGAGAACGGCTTGAAGGAGCTTTGAATGATCTTAAAGCAGAAAAAGTTAATTTAAAAAATATTATTAATGATATATCTCATCAATTAAAAACTCCACTTTCTGCATTGATTACGTATAATGATATTTTAAAGAATCATAATAAGATGGATAGTGAAACTAGAACTAAGTTTATAGATTCAACATCAGACCAGTTAGATAGAATGGATTGGCTTATCACTACCTTGTTAAAATATGCCAGAATAGAAAGTAATGCAATTAATTATAATAAGTCTTTACATTCTTTAAAAGATACTATAAATTATTGTATGCAGCCTTTAAAAGTTAAAGCTGATAAAATGAAACAAAATATTATATTAGATTTTAAGGGTGAAGGCCTTTACTTTCATGATGAGAAATGGATAGGAGAAGCTTTTAGTAATATTATTAAAAACTCTATAGAGCATACGGCTTTAGGAGGAAATATAAAGGTTTGTCTTGAAGAAACTCCATTAAGTGTTACAGTAACTATAAGCGATAATGGCGAAGGTATAGAAAAGAAAGACCTTAAAAATATATTTAAAAGATTTTATAAGGGAAAGAATTCTTTAAATCCTAAAAGTATTGGAATTGGATTATCTTTAAGTAAAAAGATAATAGAAGCTCATAATGGCAGTATAGTTGCAGAAAGTGAAGTTTTAGTAGGCACCAGCTTTTACATAACCTTTTTAAAGGTAAGGTCTGATTATGAAAAGGAGAATGAAATATGACAAGAGACACAAGAGAAGAATTATTAGAATTGTACAGTGAGTTAGTAGATTGTGGAGTAGTTTTCCACTATGGTAACGAAGAGATCGATAACGGTGAAATAACTAATTTTGAAATTGATGATGAAGATATGATAACAATCGAATTAGATGGTTGTGAAACTTATGAAATAGAGTTGCAAGATTTTATAGATAATCACTCAAAGGATGGAGTTAACTACCATAGCTTTGAAATGGGAAGAAGATTTGATCATATATTAGCTGATAAATAGTAGGAAAAAAGACAGTAGAAAGGTTAGGTAACTTATCTACTGTCTTTGATTTATTCTACATTTTCTTGTGAACTATCCTTTTTTGCTAAGGAGTTCATTACCCATGAGCCATTAGGATCTTTTGTTAATTCACCTACTAATGTAGTTCTTTGATGTGGTTCATTATGACTAAGTCCAAAAGCTTCAACTACAACTTTATCTTCAGTCTTATCGATAAAAGTCATATTTTGAACTCTGTTGATTCTTAGATCTTTATCTTTCCAATTAGTGAAGTAGTAGTCAATTGCATAAGTTAAATTGCTACATTTGTAAGAAACATACTTAACTTTTAATAAGACTCCACCAGTAATCAATAACACAATAAGAACTAGAGGAAAAATTATTGAAAATAACTTTTTTCTACGTTTTTTTAAGCGTTGGACTCTAGTGTATGTCCTATTTTTTTTAGAACGCTTTTGCACCATAAAATCGCCCCCAAAAAAACTCTATGTTAATATATTACCATAAATTGTAAATATGTAAAGTGGATATTGTATAATTAAAGAAGGAAACATATAATAAGGATAAGACAAAAAAATGAAAACAATGGAAGAATAGAAGGAGAATATAAATATGGATTACTCAAGTTTAATATTAATGGAAAGAGATGCTGAAACAGGATTTGTTACAAAAGAGTTAGGAAGTTATCAAGTATCTGTTGAAGCTGAATATGTAAAAGGGTTTTATGTAAAAGGAGATACTGTTTATATAAAATTTGACACAAATAAAGATGTTGAAGAGTGGGAATACTCTGGTATATATGATGTATTTAATTATTCTATATTTGAAGAAGAAGGATTTAAGATTGAAGATGTTGATGATGAATACAATCCAACATTCTTAATTACATTTAAATATGAAGATGATCATGGATATATTAATGAGAAACTATCTTTAGCTTTAGAATTAATTCATGAAGCTATGGAAAAGGCCTTCAATGATATAGAAGGAAAAGAAGAAGAATATAAGTAGAAAGGAGTAACCTATAATGGTTAGTAATGCTATGGAAAGTAAGGTTTTAAAGAAGAGAGAGGAAATTCAAGAAATAGATAAATGGAGTGTTAATGAAGTTTATCCTAGCGATGAGGCTTGGGAAAAAGAATATAAAGAACTTCAAGAAGAAGCTCCAAAGCTTAAATGGTTTGAAGGAAAACTTAAAAATGGTGATGTATTAATAGAATACTTAGAGTTAAACGAAGAAATTTCTAGAAAAGCTGAAAAAATATATGTTTATGCACATTTAAAGTCAGATGAAGATACATCAAATCCTAAGTATCAAAGTATGATGAATAAGATTGATGCTTATATGGCAGAGTATGCAACATATTCAGCATATTTCGTTCCAGAATTATTAACTTTACCAGATGGATTTATAGAAGAAGAGATAAAAAGATTAGATGGTTTAAAACCATACGAATTTTTATTACTTAATATCATTAAGGAAAAACCTCATGTATTAAGCAAGAAGGAAGAGGAACTTTTAGCTGCTGCTTCTGATTGTCTTGATGCGCCATCATCAATTCATAATATAATGACTAATGCTGATATGAAGTTTGGAAATATTAAAGATGAAGATGGGCATGAAGTAGAATTAACAGAAGGAAATTATTCTTCATTTATAAAATCTAAGGATAGAAGTGTAAGAGAGGCTGCATTTAAGAAGTTATTTGGACATTACAAGGACTTTGAAAATACGTTAGGAACAACACTTTCAAGTTCTATTAAAGCGTTTAATTTTTCTGCTAAGATTAGAAATTATAATAGCGCATTAGAAGCAGCGTTAAAACCAAACGATATTCCTGTAGAAGTTTATAAAAATGCTGTTAAAACTATAAATGATAATTTATCATCACTTCATAGATATGTAAGAGTTAAGAAGAAGTTGTTAGGACTTGATGAAATGCATATGTATGATTTATATGTTCCGGTTATAGAAATTGATAAAGAGCATATAGAGTTTGATAAAGGTGTTGAAATGGCAATAGAAGGCCTTAATCCACTTGGGGAAGAGTATCTAGAGATATTTAAAGGTGGAATTGAAGGTGGATGGATAGATAAGTATATCAACAAAGGTAAAAGAGGTGGAGCATATTCATGGGGTGGATATGATACAAAACCATTTGTATTATTAAACTATAATTACGATTTAAATGATGTATCAACCTTAGTTCATGAGATGGGACACTCAATACATTCTTACTATTCAAGAAAAGAGCAAAGCTATTATTATGCTGGGTATTCAATATTCTGTGCAGAAGTTGCTTCAACAACTAATGAAGCGTTACTTATCAATCATTTAATAAATAAGGAAACTGATGCAAAGAAAAAACTTTATTTAATAAATCAAGAGCTAGAACAAATAAGAACTACTGTATTTAGACAAATAATGTTTGCAGAGTTTGAACTTTATACTCATGAAAGCTTTGAAAAAGGAATTCCACTAACTGCAGAGGATTATAATGCTAAATGGCACGAGTTAAACCAAAAATATTTTGGAGAAGATATAATTGTAGACAATGATATAGATGTTGAATGGTCAAGAATTCCTCACTTCTATAATGATTTCTATGTATATCAATATGCAACAGGTTATGCAGCTGCATCTGCTTTTGCTAAATCAATTTTAGATAAAGAGCCAAATGCTGTTGAGAAATATACTGGTTTCTTAAAGAGTGGTGGAAGTAATTATCCAATAGAAATATTAAAGAAAGCTGGAGTTGATATGACAACACCTAAGCCTTTAGAAGCTACTATTGAGAGATTTAATGAATTATTAGATATGTTAGAGAAAGATATTTAAGATGAAAAAGTTTGAAGATAAGTTTTTTAATATATTAATTAATAGATATGGTTTTTATATAAAAGATTATTTCAGTTCATCTAAGAACGAAAATAGGTGGGTTGCAATATCAGAAAATGAGAATTATGCCTATTGTGTTATAGTATGCAATGAAAATAATGCAAATGCGCTTTATACCGAAGCTTATGAACAATTAAGCAAAATGTTTACTAAGCCTATAGCTATAAATGTAGTTATTACAACTAAAAGAGATGAAATACCACAAGAGTATTTAGGACAATATAATAAACTTATTTATTCATTAACAGAAGAAAGAGTGGTTTACAGCGGAGATGGCTGTAAGCCTCTCCTTAAAATATGTGAATATATGAGTGTAAAAGAGAAGAAGCATAAAAATAGGTTTAAAGATAATAAACTGACTTATATAATAATAGGATTAAATATATTAATTTATATATTAACAGCAATAATATCTAGAAATTTATTAGATACTAATACATATGTATTAGTAATACTCGGTGCAAAAGTTAATGAATTAATTAATCATGGACAAGTTTGGCGTTTGTTAACTTGTGCCTTTTTACATGGTGGAATTATGCACTTAGCTTTTAATATGTATGCATTAAAGATAATAGGTTCAGAAGTTGAATATGTTTTTGGGCGTAAAAAATATTTAATAATATATTTAATGGCAGCACTTGGAGGAAGTATATTTAGTTATATCTTTAGTCCATACTCTATATCGGTAGGAGCCTCTGGAGCTATTTTTGGACTTTTAGGAGCTATGTTGATATTTGGATATAAACATAGAGATAAAATAGGAAAAAGTTATATGATGAATATTGTTCAAGTTATAATTATTAACATAATTATAGGCGTTTCATTAAGTAATATAGATAATTTTGCACATCTTGGGGGATTAATAGTAGGAGGAGTAACTGCTTTAATAGTTAAAAGTAACTTAGAAGAATCATCTAAATAATGAGTTTTATCTATATTAAAGCAATAGAGGAGGCATTAGCTTTGGATTTGAAAAAAGATAAAGCACTAATTATTAATTTAGTATATATGGCTATATTAGCTATAACCTTGGTATATGATATGATGGCTAAAGAGGGTGTTCATACATTTAGAATAGGATTAGCAGCAGTGACCTCATGGATTATGTACTTTGTTTATAAGAAAACATTCTTAAGAAGATCAAGAATAAGTTTCTATTTAATATTTATATTTGTATTTGCTGCGATGTATTTAGGAAGTGTATTAGATTTCTATATAATAATTCCAGGATATGATAAGATACTTCATTTAATTTCAGGGATAATAATAGCGTACATAGGATTTATATTCTATTTAACATTAGTTAAAACTGATGATAAAGAAGCTGTTAATCCAATGATGGGAGTAGTATTCTCTATAATATTTTCAATTGCAGCAGCAGGAGTATGGGAAATTTGGGAGTTTAGTACAGACCAATTATTTGGATTTACATCACAAAACAATAGTTTGATTGATACTATGATGGATATTATATGTGGGACAGTTATGGGGATTTTAGCAAATATTCCAATAGCCATGTATATAAAGGGAAAGAAAGTAAAGTTTATAGAAAAATTGGTTGAAGATATGAGAAGATAAAGTGCAAAGAACTTTGGTGAAAGGTTTTCTTGTGAAAAGGTGAAAATGTCACTAACGTGACAGGAAAAAGATTGCTTTAGGCAATATTGAAAAGTTACTACCGTAATACTTTTCACTTTAACTTAAGTTAACTTTTTATAGCTACGTCAGCAGCTTTTTCATCTCAACATAGTTGACTTTTCACCTAGTAAGTGAGCTTTGTACTTATATATTAATAAATAAAGTAGTATGTGTTATTAAGTGGTAAATTGTATTTATCACTTAATTTTTTTAGGTATTCTTTACACTTTGAATAGGATTGATCTTTATAGTTTTTGTTATAATGATTAATTTCTTTTGAATTTAAATCCTTTCTTATAGATTCAAATCCTTGGTTTAATGCACGCCTAAATGATACTTCGTTATATTCTTCATAGATTAATGAATCTATAAATGTGTATAGCTTTAAAAAATTGTTTTGAGGTTTTATATCTTTCAATTTAGATATACCACTATAATCATATTTTTCTAATACAAATAATTGATAGGCTTGTATCTCGTTTAAATAATCAATATAAGAAAAGTTATTATTAAGATAGTTTATAGAGTTTATTGCCTTTATTGCAGAAACTTCTTTGTCTTTGACTTCTAGCATTATATCTATATTTGAGAAATCGTAATTATTTATGTAAGCTAGAAAATTATCTATAAAAATAGTGGGAGAATGAGCACCGCTCTTTTTAGTAATATCTTGTATACTATAGTGTACCTTCATATCTCCATCATCTTTTTTCCAGGTTCTTTGTATTAATGGCAATAATTCAGGTATAGACATAGAAGTATCTCCGTAACATTCATAATGTAGATTATCAAATACTATTGGTACTTTGCATTTAGTATAAATATCTAATAAATCATATATAGAAAAAAAGCGTTCATCATTTTCTATTATTAATCTTTTCTTAATATTATTATCTAAATTGTTGTACTCAGTTATAAATCTTTCTATAGCGCTTTTTTTATTTCCGTAAACACCACCAACATGAAGAACTATTTTATGACTTGATGGTAAGTTAAGGCTATCTAAAAATTTGCAATGAAACTTTAAATCACATATAGATTTTTCTACAACTTCTTTTTTAGGAGAGTTTAAAAGCGTATATTGACCTGGATGCATGGATACTCTAATATTATTTGTTTTTATATAAGAACCTATTTTATCTAAAAGATTTTTATTATTATCCCACCAATTATAGTTATTTATTGGATGGCTCCCTAAAGGAATTACATCAGAGCTTATTCTAAAAAAATTAATGTTTTTAGAATTGTTATAATAAAGTATAGAATATAAGTCTTCAAGATTTTCTTTTATTAGTAAAGAGACTTTTTCTTCAGAATAATTTGAAAGAGTTAATTTTCTTGTTGTTTTATATGGAACCATAAGTGGAGTACAGGCATATCCAATTTTCATACTTAGTCTCCTTGTGTTAAAATATATTTAAAAAAACGTTAAATTTAGTATTAGTATTTTAATATAAAAGTTGATATATTCATAAAATAAATCTAAATATTATGTTAAATTTTTGATATTTCAGCAAAAAAATATGAAATAACATGGAAAATATTTAAAATATGTTGTATCATTTAATAGAAAAAGAATGTTAGGGGCGATATATATGAATGGAAGAGAGTACGTATTAAAAGTTTTAGATGAAGTTAGTAATAGAAATGCAGGAGAGAAAGAATTTTTAGATGCGGTTAAAGAGGTTTTATTATCTTTATCACCAGTTTTTGATAAACATCCAGAATATATTGAAGCAGGTTTATTAGAAAGAATTGTTGAACCAGAAAGACAAATTATGTTTAGGGTTCCATGGGTAGATGATAATGGAAATGTTAGAGTAAATAGAGGATTTAGAGTACAATTTAATAGTGCTATAGGGCCATATAAAGGAGGATTAAGATTCCATCCAACAGTTAATGCTAGTATTATTAAATTCTTAGGATTTGAGCAAATATTTAAAAATTCTTTAACTGGACTTCCAATAGGTGGAGGAAAAGGCGGATCAGACTTTGACCCTAAAGGAAAATCAAATGGAGAAGTAATGAGATTCTGTCAAAGCTTTATGGCAGAGCTTTATAGACATATAGGTCAAGATACAGATGTACCTGCAGGAGATATTGGGGTAGGTGCAAGAGAAATTGGATATATGTACGGATATTATAAAAAGCTAAGAGGTGCAAATGACCCTGGAGTTTTAACAGGTAAAGGCTTAACTTACGGTGGAAGTTTAACTAGAACTGAAGCAACTGGATATGGATTAATTTACTTCACAGAAGAAATGATGAAGGATAATAACTTATCATTAGCAGGTAAAACTGTAGTTATATCAGGCTCAGGAAATGTTGCTATATACGCAACAAAGAAGGCTACTGAATTAGGGGCAAAAGTAGTAGCTTTAAGTGATTCTAATGGATATATATATGATGAAAATGGAATTAACTTAGATGCAGTTAAGGAAATTAAAGAAGTTAAAAGAGGTAGAATTAAAGATTATTTAAACTATGTTCCAACTGCTAAGTATGTTGAAGGATGCAGAGGAATATGGAATATTAAGTGTGACGTAGCTCTTCCATGTGCAACTCAAGGTGAAATAGATGAAGAATCAGCTAAAGTTCTAGTATCAAATGGAACTAAAGTAGTAGCAGAAGGAGCTAATATGCCTTCGAGCTTAGATGCTATAAAAGTGTTCCAAGAAAATGGTATATTATTTGGACCTGCAAAAGCAGCAAATGCTGGTGGAGTTGCTTGTTCAGCACTAGAAATGTCACAAAATAGTATGAGATTATCTTGGACATTTGAGGAAGTTGATAATAAATTAAAAGATATAATGGTTAATATATATAGACAATCTGCTGAAGCGGCTAAAGAATATGGAGAAGAAGGCAATATATTAATGGGATCAAATATTGCTGGATTTAACAAAGTTGCAGAAGCTATGATGGCTCAAGGAATAGTATAAAAAATAAAAGAAGTCAACGTTTAGTATGCGTTGACTTTTTTGGTTTCTGAAAAACTTTGCTAATTCATAAAATACGGGATAATATAAGTATGTAAAGTAAAAGTGAAAAAATTACCAGATAATAGCTATTTTTAAAAGTTTTTAGAAATAAATTTGCAATCGAAAGTATGTTTATGTAAAATTAAAAGATATGACAGAATTAATTGAAAAAAAGATAGGTTTTATATAGATTTTTCTTGGAGGTTTATATGAGTAATAATATAGATAATAGATATGATGTAACAGACTTAACATCTTTAGAAAAACTTGAGCCAGTTAGAGTAAGACCAGGTATGTATATAGGTTCAACTGGAACTAAGGGATTACATCATTGCATATGGGAAATTTTAGACAACTCCATTGATGAAATTTCAAATGGTTATGGGGATAAAGCAACAATAATTATCAATAAAGATAAAAGTATTACTGTTATAGATAATGGAAGAGGAATACCAACTGGAATTCACCCAACTAAAAAGAAGTCTGGAGTTGAAATGGTATTTACAGAATTACATACAGGAGGAAAATTTAATAATAAGAATTATAAAACCTCTGGAGGGCTTCATGGTGTTGGAGCTGCTGTAGTTAATGCCTTATCAAAATGGTTAGAAGTTGAAGTGCATCAAAATGGTAATATTTACAGACAAAGATTCGAATTTGCTTATGATAAAGAACTTAAGAAGGATATGCCAGGTACTCCAGTTACAGCTTTAGAGGTAGTAGGAAAATCTAAGACTACTGGAACAAAAGTAACATTTAAGCCTGATAATGAAATTTTCTCTACTACAGATTTTAAATTTGACATAATAGATGAGAGATTAAAAGAATTAGCATTCCAAAATAAAGGGATACGTTTAGAGCTTATAGATAGAAGAAAAGATGAAGAGGTAGTTAAAGAGTATTACTCTGAAAGAGGTTTACTAGATTTCATTGAATATTTAAATGAAAGTAAGACGGTATTACATCCAAATCCAATTATTTTTGAAGGAGAAAGAACTGTAGATAATATACAGATGTTTGGAGAGGTATGTATTCAATTTACTGATTCAACTACAGAATATATAGCAAGCTATGTTAATAATATTCCAACTACTGAAGCTGGTACTCATGAAGCTGGATTTAAAACTGGTATGACAAGAGCTTTCAAAGAGTGGGCTAGAAAATTAGGGCTTGTAAAAGAAAAGGATAAGGATTTTGAAGGTGATGACCTTAGAGAAGGTATGACTGCTATAGTAAGAATTAAAATTACTAATCCTATATTTGAAGGACAAACTAAGACTAAGCTAGGAAGTTCAGAAGCCTATACAATGATGAATGATTTAGCATACACTAGACTTGGTGAATGGATAGAAGATAATAAAGAGCTTGCAACAACGATTATAAATAATGCATTAGCTACTGCTCAAAGAAGAGAAAAGATTAAAAAGATAAATGAAGCTGAAAAGAAGAAAATAGGTAAGGGTACTGCACCGTTAGCTGGTAAAGTTGCTGTATGTACATTAAAAGATAATACAGTTAATGAGTTTATCGTAGTTGAGGGAGATTCTGCGGGAGGTTCTGCAAAGCAAGCTAGAGATAGAAGATTCCAAACTATTATGCCATCAAAAGGTAAGATAATGAATACTGAAAAGCAAAAACTTGAAAATGTATTAGCGTCTGAAGAACTGAAAATATTTAATATTGCAGTAGGAACAGGAACTTTAGATAACTATAGAGAAGAAGATTTAAAGTATGACAAAATAATAATTATGAGTGATGCCGATGTTGATGGATATCATATCAGAACATTATGGATGACATACATTTATAGATATATGAGACCTCTTATACAGAATGGACATCTTTATTTAGCTCAACCACCATTATATAAGGTTTATAAAACTGTTAAGGGAAAAGAAGTTCATAAATATGCTTATAGTGATGATGAGTTAGAAAAGGTAAAAAAAGAAATCGGTAAAGGCGCAGTAATTCAAAGATATAAAGGACTTGGAGAAATGAATCCAGACCAACTTTGGGATACAACATTAAATCCTGAGACTAGAACTCTTTTCCAAGTTACCATAGAAGATGCAGCTAAGGCTGAGAAAATGGTATCTCTATTAATGGGAGATGTAGTTGAACCGAGAAAAAATTATATGTATAAGTATGCGGAATTTTAAATAGTACGAAAGGAGCTTTTTAATGGCTAAGAAGGAACACAATATTCCAAGAGATAATAATATTTTAAGAGTACCTCTTGAAGAGGCTATGCCTGATAACTACCTTCCTTATGCAGTAGAAGTTGCTAAGGATAGAGCGTTGCCAGATGTTAGAGATGGATTAAAGCCGGTACATAGAAGAATACTTTATGGTGCATATATGTTAAAGGCTTTTCCAGATAGACCATATTATAAGTCTGCAAGAATAGTAGGAGACGTACTAGGTAAATTCCATCCTCATGGAGATTCATCAGTTTATGATGCTATGGTATTAATGGCTCAAAACTTTTCTACAAGAGAACCTTTATTTGATGGACACGGTAACTTCGGTTCTATGGATGGTGATGGAGCTGCAGCAATGCGTTATACTGAGGCTAGACTTTCCAAGATAGCTATGGAAATGCTAAAAGATATAGATAAAAATACAGTAGATATGGTTCCAAACTATTCTGATTCAGAAATGGAACCTAAAGTATTACCATCTAGATATCCAAATCTTTTAGTTAATGGAACCTTTGGTATAGCGGTAGGATTAGCTACTAATATACCACCTCATAACTTAGGAGAAGTAACAGATGGTGTGCTTGCATATATTGATAATCCAGAAATAACTACAAAAGAGTTAATGGAATATATAAAAGCACCAGATCTTCCAACAGGAGGAGTTTTAATAGGTAAAAACTCTTTATTAGCTGCCTATGAAACTGGAGAAGGAAAGGTTACATTAAGAGCTAAGACTGATATAGAAAAATTAGAGAATGGCAGATGGGGAATAGTTATAACAGAATTCCCGTATAGAAGAAATAAATCAAAGATACTTCAAACAATCTCTGAAATGACTGGAGATAAAAGACATCAAAAAGCTTTAGAAGCCATTACTGATATAAGAGATGAATCAGATAGAAGTGGTGTTAGAGCTGTAATTGAACTTAAAAAAGCTGCAGACAAAGATGTTGCAGATAAAGTATTAAAATACTTATTTAAGAAAACAGATCTACAATCTAATTTAAGCTTTAATATGGTTGCTTTAGCAAATGGCAAACCTCAGACTATGGGGTTAAAAACTATAATAACTCACTATGTTAACCATCAAAAGGATATAGTGACAAGAAGAACTATAAGAGAGCTAGAAGTAGCTGAAAAGAGACACCATATTGTTGAAGGATTTATAAAAGCTATAGATGTTTTAGATGAAGTAATTAAAACAATAAGAGAATCTAAGTCTAAAAAGGATGCAGGGGAAAATCTTATAGCTAAGTTTGGTTTCAGTGCACTTCAAGCAGAAGCTATATTAGAGCTTATGCTTTATAGATTAACAGGCCTTGAGATAAAGGTATTCCAAAAAGAATATGCAGAGCTTGAAAAGACGATTAAGAGATTAAGAAAGATATTAGCAGATGAAAAAGAACTTCTTAAGGTTATAAAGTCAGAGTTAAAGGAAATAACTGATAATTATAGAAATCCTAGAAGAACTAAAATAGTTGAAGATGATAGTGAAGCTAAGATTGATATAGAAGAACTAATAGTTGTAGAGGATGTAATGATAACTCTTTCTAAAGATGGGTTTATAAAGAGAATACCTCTTAAGACATATAATAGATCTAATTCTAATGCTGATGATATAGATTATAGAGAAGGTGACGAACTTAAATTCTTGGTTAAATCTAACACAACTGAAAGTTTAATAGTATTTACCGACAAAGGAAATATGTATCAAACAAAAGGAATTAATATTCCAGAATTAAAATGGAAAGAGAAAGGTGAAAGAATAGATTCTATTATTAAAACATTAAACTTAGATGACGAGAATATAGTACAAGTAATGTCTGTTCCGTTATTTGACTCTAATAAATCTATTCAATTTATAACAAATAAGGGAACTATAAAAAAGAGTTCTTTAGATAAATTCCAAACAAATTATAGCAAATTACAAGCTGTAAAGCTTAAAGATGGTGAGGTTATAATCGATGTAATAATGCTTGATTGTGATGAAAATAAGTCATTTTTAAGTGTTGAATCTAAAAATGGATTAAAATTTACGCTTGAAATACCTACTCTTGAAGATACACCAAGAAATGTTTTAGGATTATCATTATTTAACTTAACTGCTAATGATGAAGTTATAAAAGTAGAGTATGTAGAACAAATTGAGTATAAACAGTTCTGGGTAGGAGTAACTCAAAAAGGGACTATAAAATCATTTTCTAGAGGTAGAAGCAGTGATAGATTGAAAGTAAATACAGACACAGCAAGTGAATTACTTTTATTCACTGATAAAGGAAATGTATTTAAGTTACCAACATTCTTAATTCAAAATGTAACAGAAACAGAGATTCCTTTAGAAAAAGTTATAGAAGGATACACATCAAAAGAGAAGATAATAGATGTATACTCACTGAAGAGCTATGATGATAATAAGTTAGTGTATTTCTTTACTAAAAAGGGAATGATAAAAAAGACATTATTAAAAGAGTATGATGGTAATTATGCTTATCAAGTGGCATATAAATTAAAGTATGAAAATGATGTTGTTGTTTCAGTTAATATATGTAGTGAGGGTAATGGAAATGTAATTATAGCAACTAAGAATGGTATGGCTATAAGATTCCTAGAGGAAAGTGTAAGCACTATGGGAAGAGTTGCATCAGGGGTTACCGGAATAAGCTTAAGAGATGATGACTTTGTAATAATGGGTAAAGTCGTTGAATTGAAAAATAGCTTATCTGATGATGAAATCGCCGTAGGTTTAGCTAATGTAGATTTAACTTTAACTACAAGAAATAAAGAAATAAAAGTTGTAAATATAAATGAAATTAAGCTTCAAAACAGGGCAGGTAGAGGAACAACAGTTATGGTTACTGCTTTTGAAGATGAAGTTGTAGAAGCAGAATTTAATCAATAAAGGGAGGTTTTATGATGAAGGTTGCTGTGTTATTAGCAGATGGATTTGAAACTTTAGAAGGTTTAACAGTAGTAGATATAATGAGAAGGGCAGGGGTATGTTGTCATACTTTTGGAACAAAATCTCAAAATGTTAGAACATCGCATGACGTGGTTGTAGAAGCTGACAAGTTATTAAATGATGAAGTTTTGGAATATGATATGATAGTTTTACCAGGAGGAATGCCAGGATCAGTTAACCTAAGAGATGATGAGAAAGTAAATGAAGTTGTTATGGATTTCTATAAGAATAATAAAATAGTAGCTGCAATATGTGCAGGTCCAATAACTTTAGGAAAACTTAAAATTTCAGAAGGTAAAAATGTTACATGTTATCCAGGATTCCAAGATCAACTTGGAAATTGTAACTACAAAGAAGAATTAGTTGTAGTAGATGGAAATATAATAACAGGAAGAGGTCCTGCAGCGGCAATACCATTTGCTTTTGAATTATTAAAGCATGCTGCACCAGATAAAGTAGAAGAGCTACAAAAAGGGATGCTTTTTAAATAAGTTAATAGCAAAGAATTAAAAGTTAAGAGTTAAAAAGGAAAATGGTTTAGACGATTTTTTTATAATGCAAGTTTGAAAGTCAGCGTATAGCTGGCTTTTTTCCTGAATCATTAACTATAAAATATTAACTTTTAACTAAGAAAAAGGGGTGAGTAAGTATGGAAAAGTGGACAGTTAGAAATGTTAAATTTAACTGTGAAGCATTTGCTAAAGCTCTTGGAGTTAGCAATGTAGTAGCTAGATTATTAGTTAATAGAGATATTTATAAATTAGAAGAGGCTAATAGTTTTTTAAATAGCAAAATAGATGATTTTGAAGATTACAAAAAGCTTTTAGATATGGATAAAGCTATAAAAATAATGAAAGATAGCATAGATAAAGGTGAAAAAATTCTTATTGTAGGAGATTATGATGTTGATGGAGTAATAAGTTCCTATGTACTTTATAGTGGATTAAAAAAATGTAAAGCTAATGTAAGTTATGTGATTCCAGATAGAATAAAGGATGGATATGGAATTAATGAAAATATAATAAAAAATGCTTATGCTGATAAAGTAGATTTAATAATAACATGTGACAATGGTATATCAGCTATAGAGCAAATAAAATTAGCTAAGGAATTAGGACTAAAAGTGATAATAACTGACCACCATGATGTACCTTTTGTTGAAAATGAAGATGGTGATAGAACATTTATAGTTCCTGAAGGTGATGCTGTAATTAATCCTAAACAAGAAGAATGCAAATATCCATTTAAAAAGCTTTGTGGTGCAGGAGTTGCATATAAATTTATTGAAGGTATGTATGAAGCCTATGGAATAAATAAGAATGAAGCACTTGAATTATTACAATATGTTGCTATTGCTACTGTTTGTGATGTAGTTGATTTGATTGGAGAAAATAGAATAATCGTAAAAGAAGGTTTAACGATAATTAATAAAACTGATAATATAGGATTAAGAGCTTTATTTAAAGAAACAGATCTTGATAATAAAGACATTTCAGTATACGCATTAGGCTTTGTTATTGGACCAAGTATAAATGCATCAGGTCGTTTAGAACAAGCAGAGTTGGCTTTAAAGATGTTGCTTTCAAAAAATGAAAAGGAAGCAGAAGAACTTGCTAAAAAGCTTAATGAACTAAATAAAGAGAGACAAGAACTGACAAGAGAAGGATTAGAGAAAGCTATTGAGATAATAGAATGTAACAACATGAATAAAGAAAAAGTATTAGTTGTATACTTAGAGGAAACTCATGAAAGCATAGCTGGAATAATCGCAGGTAGAATAAGAGAAAAATATAATTTGCCAACTATTGTATTAACATCAGCTCACGAAGGAGCTAAGGGGTCAGGAAGATCTATTGAAGAGTATAATATGTTTGAGGAATTAATAAAGTGTAAGGATTTATTGGGGAAATTTGGAGGGCATCCCATGGCTGCTGGAATGTCTATTGCAAATGAAAACATAAATGAGTTTAGAAAAAGATTAAATACTCAAACTACTTTAACTGATGAAGATATTATTCCAAAAGTATCTATTGATATGCCTTTGGCATTAAAAGATATAAATTTTAACCTTATAGAAGAGATAACTAAGTTAGAGCCTTATGGAAAAGCTAATCCTAAACCAACTTTTGGTATTAAAAATTTAAAAGTATTAGAAGCAAAAATTTTAGGTAAAGATAAAAATGTTTTAAAGCTGAAGATAAGCGACGGTAATCTTTGTATAGATGGAATATACTTTGGAGATATAAATGATTTTGATGAAGCTTTAAAAGTAAGTTATGGAGAAGATGAATATAATAAGGTATTTAATGGATATCCTAATAGGGTAAAGATTGATGTAGTATGTGTTCCAGAGATAAACGAATTTAGAGGAAATAAAAAAGTTCAGTTGATAATTCAAAATTATAGATTTAATTAAAAGTTATACTGCTAGTAAAATTTCAATTACTCAATAAAGCAAGTAGATAAGTTGATAAATATAAAACTTTTTTATACTTAATATTTTTAGGTTAAAACTAAAGGAGGAAATGAATAAACATTTCCTTCTTTATTTAAATACTAGTTTTTACAAGATTATGATGTTGATATTCTAGCATATGTAGTGAGTGTTATGCATGGCGGTTATTTTAAACCTGATTCGTATTGTTCAACCATACGTTTAACCATTTCACCACCAACGCTACCACATTGTTTTGAAGTAAGGTCTCCATTGTAATCTGTAAAAGGAACACCCATTTCAGTAGCAACTTGGCTCTTGAATTTTGCTAAACCTTGTTTAGCTTCAGGTACTAAATTATATGCCATAGTTTCACCTCCTTTTATCTTTACGTTTAGGGTTAATCATATTTCTTAACCCTTATATATCAAGGCCTTTATGGCCAAGATTTTTTATATCACTCAAATTTTTCAGTATCATTTTTGCTCCTTTGGATAAAACTAATAGCATATAC
>NZ_JACOOP010000008.1:0-92671 GCF_014287725.1 Clostridium sp. NSJ-49
ACACTGCTTACATTGATACTTTTGTTTAGCCTGCTTATTCATACCAAACTTGTATAGTTTATCAGAATTACAGCGTGGGCATTTTATATTAGTTTTGCTCATTGTTCTTCTCTCCTTTTCGAAGGGGGTATTATTTAGTCTTGCAAACCTATTGTATTTCCTTGGGTTGAGAAGAGCAATGTTCATATAACTTAACAGATCGTTAACAAAAGTGTGGGGGATTTTATGAGAAGAAATGAAATTGATTGGATAAGAAATATTTGTATATTGATGTTATTTGTTTATCATACAGCAGCATTATTTACTGATTTTGGAGATTTTTATGTTAAAGCTGAAAATAGTAATTTATTTTCTAACATATTTATTTTATTAACATTTTCTTGGTATATGCCACTTTTATTTTTCTTAGCAGGAGCATCAACTTATTTTGCATTGAAAAAAAGAAGTGGTGGTCAGTATATTAAAGAAAGAGTCAAAAGATTACTTATACCATTTATATTTGGAATTTTAGTTGTCGTACCACCTCAAACATATTTAGCTAGATTATGGAGAGGAGAAAAAAATATAAATTATTTTAGTCATTTAAAAATGTTTTTTACAAATATAAGTGACTTTATGGGTTTTGATGGTAATTTTAGTCCCGCTCATCTTTGGTTTATTATATTCCTTTTTGCAATATCAGTTGTAGGGGTTCTTATAATAAAGTGGCTGAAAACTAAGCCAGGAAAATTTATAAGTGATTCAATTAAGCCTATAGTTTTGGGAAAAAGGTCTTTATTGTGGGTATTAATAGCGTTAATAACTTTAGAGATGATTCCTACAATAGGAGGGAAAGGTGTATTAACGAATTTACTATTATTCATTCTAGGATATGTAACCTATAGTGATAATGAAGTTATAGAAAGATTATCTAATAAAAGAAGGTTATTTTTAGCCTTAACAATTGGAACTGTTATGTTAGGTGCACTGTACTTTTTCTTAATAAGGAATACACAAACAGAATCTATAGTTTATATATTAGATAGTACACTAAAGAGTACGATATCATTAATTATGGGAATAACTATAGTATCTTATGGAATTAGATATTTAAACAAAAGCAATAAATTATTAGCTTATTTAAACAAAGCATCTTTTCCAGTATATATATTACATCAAACAATCTTGTTAGTATTAGCATTTTATATATTACCATTAACTTTACCTGCATGGGTTTCTATAGTGTTAATAATTAGCTTATCTTTTGGTCTTACATTTATAGCCTATGAGATATGTAGAAGAATTAAATTTATGGATGTTTTATTAGGGATGAAATAGTTTGATTGATAATTTGAACATATAAAAAAATAATGTTTATTAAAAAATTTGCAAATAGATTAAAAAGCCATGGATTATAAATATTCTGGCTTTTTTCATTTTTTAAATAAAATATTTTAATTTTCATTGCACATACTATTTTAGAGAGTGAGAAAAGTGGAGGCAAACATATGAGTAATAAAGACATATTTTTAAATGATGTAAAAAGCGGAGAAAATATAAAAATTTCTTTGATGGTTATGAGAATAATGTTTAAAGATACTAGCAAAGTTGTTGCTATATTAGCAGATAAAAGTGGAGATATAAAAGCTACTATACCTTCTAAAAAAGGAGATATAGTAGAAGGTAGGGTTATATCTGTTGAAGGTAAAAAAGATAGCAATTTTGATGTTAAGAAATATGAATTTATTGATGAATATGAAATTGAAGATTATCTTCCAACAGTAAAAAGACCAGTAGAAGATATTATGGAAGAGTTAGAACTATATACTGATGAATATATACTTTCAAGGGAAGGAAAGTCCTTAAATAATTATTTTTTTAAGAATGAAGAATTTTTAGAGAAGTTTAAAAAGGCAATTGGTGGAGTATCTATGCATCATAATTATATAGGTGGTCTCGCAGAACACACATTAGGTGTTATGTATTTAAGTATAGTATTTTCTGAAAGATATAATTGTAAAAACAAGGAGATTGCCATATTAGCTGCAAAACTTCATGATATAGGTAAAATATATGAGATGAGCTACGATGGACCTTTTAAATATACACTTCAAGGTGAGATGGAAGGTCATATAGTTATAGGAATTCAAATGCTTGATAAAGCTTTTGAGTCAGAGCCTAATCTTTATTCGGATGAATTTAAAGCAAGAATAAAAGGATGTATTGTTCAACATCATGGAAAAACAGAGTTTGGATCTCCTAAGGATATGAATATGGAAGAGTCTTATATTGTGCATTATGCTGATTATGTAGATGCAACAATGAATAAGATAGAAAAGATTAAAGAAAAGTATCCAGATGGTGGTTGGACTGATTATGATAGAAAATTAGAAGCAAGGCTATATTTATAGTGGAGGTTAAGCATGAATAAAGTAATTAAATTTTTATTGACGTGTATGTTATTTATTATATCTGTTGAGAGTACTACCTTTGCTTCGGAAGAAAACAAAGAGATGGATTATATATGGAATACAAAAAGAGATTTATTAGTTTTAATGTTAACGTATCCTGAATGTATTAAAGATATAGAAAAAGATGAAAAGGGATTTGTTTATCTTGTAATGCAAAATAATAATAAAGTTCTTTATGATGATAAAAAAGAGAAAAGTCATGAACAGAAGTTTTATAATTCTGACTTACAGGATACTTTAGAACAAATTTATCCTTTGGATATGATAAATAATGTTATGGAAGAAGGGCAAGACCCAGGAAGAATTAGATGTTATTCTTTTTTAAGTAATATGTATGGTAATAGTAAAGAAGCTGTACAGAAAAATATAACTAATAAAAGTACTTATTATGGTTCAATGATGTTTAATAAAGTAAATGGTGCAGCAGATAATCTTGAGAAGGCACTAAGTATTATAAGTGAGCTTGCAAAGGAAAATCCTAAGATATATAACTTTGTATCACCAACAAGCGGAACATTTAATTATAGAGTTATACAAGATACAGGACAACTTAGTCCACATGCTTTTGCTATTGCAATAGATTTAAAGAGTGATCCTGCAGATTATTGGAAATGGTGTAATAGAGAAAAAGGTGGAAATAGAATTTCAATTTATCCTGAGGAAATAGTTAAGACTTTTGAAGAGTGTGGCTTTGTTTGGGGAGGAAAGTGGTCACATTTTGATATATTACATTTTGAGTATAGGCCAGAAATAATATTAAAAGCAAAATATTTTGGTGAGTGTAATAATGCAGAAAATAGCGAATGGTATGAAGGTTGTACCATAGATGAAAATACAGAATCTTTAATTGAAAAGATTAATAGTGTTATAGATAATTAAAGAGTAAATAAAAATTGTAAGTTGACTTACTATTTTTTAATGTTTATAATCTTTAATAATAGTGAGGTGAAAAGTATGGTGAATAAGAGTAGTAAAAAATTAGTTTTAGGCGCATTATCAGCGGTTGCTGCTTCTGTTGCAGCAGGAGTTTTTGTAAAAAAAACCATGCAGAATAAAGGGGAAAATAAGCCTGAAAAGGAAAAGAAGAAAAAGAAAAGTAAAAATGTTTATTACACTGTATCATTAAATGATATATATAATACATATGATGATAAGACCTTTTCAGAAGAAGATATGATAAATGAAATAAAGAAGGAAACATCACTTTAAATTGATGGATAGTTAGGAAGGGGCTACTAAATGTGGCTCCTTATTTTTGTATAGAGTATATTAAAGAAGTAAAAATATATTTGAAAAAATACATAAAATAAATATATTTAAAAAAGGTATAGAAATTTTAATTAAGATAAGGTATACTATTCATCCGATGTTGTATAAAAAGATTAATAAGTTTGTACAAGATGTGTAATTTAATTATGAAAAATAGATAGAGTAATATAATAAACAGTTTTTAGTTATACATACAAAGATAAATTTTAGATAATTATAAGTTAAGAGAGTAAAAAATAAAACTAACTAGAGAAGAAGAGGATAAATTATGGAGTTATTTGTTACAGATTTAGATGGAACATTATTAAATAGTAAAAAAGAAGTATCTAAGTATTCATGCGATACTTTAAATAAATTAATAGATGACGGTGTTAACTTTACAGTAGCCACAGCTAGAACACCAGCTACTGTAGTAGAATTATTAGAGGGAATTAATTTAAAGCTTCCAGTAGCACTTATGAATGGGGTTTTAATTTATGATATTAAAGAACAAAAGTATATAGATATAAAAGAAATAGAAAAAGACACTGTTAAAAAGTGCTTAGAGATATTTGAAGAGTTAGATAAAAATGTATTAGTGTATGGAATTAAAGATAATCATTTATGGGTTTATTATAAAGAGTTCCAATATGCTTGGGAATATAATTTCTATAAAGAAAGAGCTGATAAAAAGTTAAAAACTTTTGTGGAAGTAACTGATTATAAAGAAGCAATTAAAGATTCTAAAGTAATTAACTTCATTGTATTTGATAAATATGAAAATATTAAGAGAATAAATGATGAATTAACTAAAATTCAAGGGTTAACAGTTAATTATTATGAAGATATTTATGAAGAAGATTGCTATTTCTTAGAAGCATATAGCAGTGAAGCTTCAAAAGCTAATGGAATTAAGTTTTTAGAAAGATATATTGAACATGATAATTTAGTTTGTTTTGGTGATAATTTAAATGATATACCAATGTTTGAACTTGCTGATGAAGCTTATGCAACTGCTAATGCTGTGGATGAATTAAAGGAAATGGCAACAGCTGTTATAGGAAGTTGTGATGAAGATGGTGTTGCAAGATTTTTAGAAGAACGTTTCAATAAGTAGAATTAAATTATCAACATAGTGTAAAAATATTAGGTACCTTTAAAATTTTTTTAAATTGATATATTATATACTAATAGTTTTAGTAGTGGAGCCTATAGCAGATATAGATGCAACTTTAGCAACTATTATTACGTTTATAATTTTTTATGAGAAGAAGTTAAGTGGAAGTATATCAAAAATGAATAGTAAAATTATAGTATAAATTTAAAAAAGCCTTATGAAATAGTTAATTTATTTCATAAGGCTTTTGTTGATTATAAGCTAATGTGGAAACTTACATTTCAATATAATGCTAGTTAAATAATTTGTGGTATAATGTATCCATTATATGTAACGTAGGTGAATTTATGATAAAACAGGTTTTATTAAAAGCATTTGAGAAAAGTACTTATGGTAAAAATGAGAGAGATGGAAGGCGAGTATTAAATAATGATTTAATTGCAGATATAAAATATGAAGCTGATGATAATGAAATTTTTATTAATAGTTTAGTTATATCTGAAAGTTTATATAGTCAGTATAATTGCAGATTAGATATGGATAAAAATACTAAAGAAATAGTTTTAACTAAGTGTAGTTGTAGTGATTATGAGAAAAATGGTAAAAAGAGAATTACATATTGTTGTAAGCATTTAATTGCTACGTTTTATAGATTTTTAGATGATATAGAGCAAGATAGTTCGATTCAGGATGAATTAGGTATCGGAGAAGCTTCAAAGGAGCTTATTAAGTCAACTACAGATTCTGTATTAGATTTATTACTTGGTGAGAAAAAAATTAAAAAAGAAATAAAGCTTGAGGTTGTAATAAACAGAGTAAATTGGTATGGAAAAATTGCAGCAGAGTTTAGAGTTGGACTAAAGGGAATGAGTTCAAATAAGTTATATATTTTAAAGGATATAGGAAGCTTTTTAATATCTTTATATAATAAAGTTCCTTTAGCATATGGAAAAGATTTTACTTTTGATATAAATGAACAGAAGTTATCTAATAGTGATAAAAGACTTATTAAACTTATAAATCTTATAAGAGATATAGATAGAAAATTTATTTCAGGAAAGCAAGTTATAATTCCAGATTATCTTGTCAGAGAATTTTTTAATGTAATAAAAAATAATAGGGTCTACTTAGGAAGCGGGTTTTATTCAAGGCAAATAGAAGTAGATGTATTAGAAGAAAAAATTGATTTACCGATGTCGCTAGAAGATGGGGGGAAGGTAATAAAGCTTGAAGCTGAAAATGGTATTCCAGAAAGCTTAACATCAACTAAGGATGTATATTTGTATAATTCTAATATTTATTTACCACCAGAAGAACAAATAGATGTTTTGAATCCTTATGTAGAGTCTTTTAGTCATGGTAAAACTATATTTTTTGCTAAAGAAGAAGAGGAAAGAATTTTAAGAGAATTAATACCTTCAATGCAAGATGTAAGTAAAAATATAAGATTATCTAAAAGTCTTAGAGATAAAATCATTATTTCACCAGTTAGCTTTAAATTCTACTTTGATAAAGAAGATGAAACATATTTAATCCTTAAAGTATGTTATGGACAATATGAGTTTAATATCGAACATAACTTTGAAGAGAAAATTATCTATAGAGATAAGGCTAAGGAAGATGAAGTAGTACAAGAACTAAAAGAGTTAGGTTTTGAAAAAATAGATGATAAGTTTGTATTCTTTAAAAGTGAAGATGATTTATTTAGATTTTTTAAGCGTGATATAGTAGAACTTCAAGATATAGGAGAAGTATATTATTCAGAGAATTTTACTGGTATAAAATCAATAGGTTCTGGAGCTTTTAAGGGAGAAATAAGAAAAGGAAAGTTTGATTATTTTGAGCTTAAATTTACCTTAGGAAATATTCAAGATAGAGAAATAGTTAATATATTAAGAGCTTTTAGAGATAATAAAAAGTATTATAGATTAGAGAGTGGAGAATTTTTAGACCTTAATGACTTAGAGTTAAATAAAATTTTAGCACTTTTAGACTCAATGGAGCTTATTGAAAATGATAATAAGGCAATTTTTAATAAGAATAAAGCAGGGGTAATAGAAGATTACATAAATGACTCAGGAATAAAGGGAATAAGAGGACGTAAAATTATAAAAGAGATAAAGGATTCTTTAGTATCGTATAGAGATAAAGAATACACTATTCCTAATAATATAAATGCAACTTTAAGAGAATATCAAGTTGAAGGCTATAAGTGGCTTAAAACATTAGATTATTTAGGGTTTGGCGGTATATTAGGTGATGAGATGGGGTTAGGTAAAACTTTGCAAACTATAACTTTCATAGCATCAAATGAAGGTAAAAAGAGTTTAATAGTAGCGCCTACTTCACTTGTTTATAATTGGAAAGGTGAGTTTTCGAAATTTTCACCAGATATAAAGGTTGGAATAGTTAATGGTGTTGTTAAAGAGAGAAAAGAATTAATAGAGAGATATAAAGAGTATGATGTTTTAATAACAACTTATAATTTGTTAAGAAGAGATTTAGAATTTTATCAAGATAAAGAGTTCGATTATTGTATTTTAGATGAAGCACAAAATATAAAAAATTCATCATCGCAAAATGCTATGGCAACAAAGAGTATAAATGCAAAGAGAAAATTTGCTTTAACAGGTACACCAATAGAAAATTCTCTTATGGAGATTTGGTCTATATTTGATTTTATAATGCCTGGATATTTATACGATGAAAAGAGATTTTTAACTAGATATCATAGAAGACTTGAAGAAGATAAAGTTATTATTGATGAAGTTAATAAGCTTATAAGACCATTTATTTTAAGAAGATTTAAGAGCGATGTCATAAAAGAATTACCAGAAAAAATCGAAAAGAAACTTATAGTACCACTTGAAGAAGAGCAAAAGAAAGTGTATGGGACTTATGCAAATTATGTTCAAGAGCTTATAGATAAAAAAGTTAAAAATGATGAATTTACAAAGAGTAAGATAGAAATACTTTCTTATATAACAAAGTTAAGGCAAATATGCTTGGACCCATCGGTTATAATGGAAAACTATATTGGAGGAAGTAGTAAGTTAAATGCATTAACAGAGACAGTTATAGGATGTATAGAGCAAGGACATAAAATACTAGTGTTCTCTCAATTTACTACAGTATTAAAAAATGTGAAAAATATATTTGATAGCAATTATATTACTTATAAATATTTAGACGGATCAACACCTTCTAAAGAAAGAGCAAAGCTCGTTGATGAATTTAATAATGACGATACATCTGTATTTTTAATCTCTCTTAAGGCTGGAGGTACAGGATTAAACTTAACTAGTGCAGATATAGTTATTCATTTGGATCCATGGTGGAATCCAGCGGTAGAAGATCAAGCTACTGATAGAGCGCATAGAATTGGGCAAAATAATATAGTGGAAGTAATTAAGATAGTAGCTCAAGATACCATTGAAGAAAAAATAATAAGTCTTCAAGATGAGAAAAAAGCGCTTATAGATAAAATAGTAGGAAAAGGTGCCGAGTTAGATAACACAATATTAAAAATAAGTGATGAAGAAATTATTTCATTATTTTATTAACTTAGTATATAATATATAAAAATACTGAACATAAAAAACGATAAGTTAATATGTTTATAATGTAATATAAAAAGCAAAGGATGGTGTTTATGAAAGTAGTAATTATAGGTGGAATAGCAGCAGGTATGAGTGCGGCTGCAAAATTTAAAAGACTTTGTCCTAATGATGAAGTTATAGTTTATGAAAAAGGAGATATAGTTTCTTTCGGAGCTTGTGGACTTCCTTACTATGTTGGAGGATTCTTTGAAGATTCAAATGAAATGATAGCAAGAACTCCAGAAAAGTTCAGAGAATCAGGAGTAGATATATTTACTAAACATGAAGTATTAGGTATAGATTTTGATTCTAAGACCCTAAAAGTTAAAAACATAAGAGATAATGAAGAATTTACTGATTCATATGATAAGCTAATGATAGCTACAGGAGCAAGAGCTATAATTCCACCAATAAAAAATGTTAATTTAGAAAATGTATTAACATTAAAATCTATGGAAGATGGTAATAGAATAAAAGCATTGCTTTCAAATCCAGAATTAAAGAAGGTAACTATTATAGGCGCTGGATTTATTGGACTTGAAGCAGTGGAAGCTGCTAAGCAAAAAGGTAAGGAAGTAACTGTTGTTCAACTTCAAGATAGAGTTTTAGCAGAAGTTTTTGATAAGGAGATAACTGATTTATTAGAAGAAGAAATTAGAAGTCATGAAGTTAATCTTTTATTAAATGAAACTGTTTTAGAATTAGGTGGAGATACAAAAGTTAACAAAGTAATAACTAATAAAGGTGAATTTGAGACAGATTTAGTTATACTTGCAACAGGAGTAAGACCAAATACTGAGTTTATAACAGACCAAAGAATAGAAAAGTTAAGAAATGGTGCTATAGTTGTAGATAAATTTGGAAGAACATCAATAGAAGATGTTTACGCAGCTGGAGATTGCGCAACAATAAATAATTACGTAAGTGAAAAAGAAGCGTATGTTCCATTAGCCACAGGGGCAAATAAGCTAGGAAGAATAGTAGGTGAGAACTTAGCAGGGCAAAATAATTGCTTCCAAGGTTCTTTAGCATCAAGTTGTATTAAAGTTATGAATATGGAAGCTGCAAGAACAGGACTTTCAGAAAAAGAAGTTAAAGAGTTAGGATTTGATTATAAGACTAAGTTTATTTCCGATATGAATCAAACAAGCTACTATCCAGGTAGACAAAAAATATATGTTAAACTTATTTATGATGCACATAGTAAAGTAATACTAGGTGGTCAGGTTGCTGGATATAAAGATGCGGTTCAAAGATGTAATGTTTTAGCTGCATGTATTTTCGGAAAGATGACTACTGAACAATTAGGAATGCTAGACCTTTGTTATGCACCACCATTTGCAAGAACATGGGATGTTTTAAATGTAGCAGGAAATGTATCTAAATAATTAATAATTAACAATTAAGAGTTAAAAATTATAGGATATTTAATTTGCAAATTTAGATTTAAATATCGTAATATATTAACTCTTAATTTTTTATAGGTAGTATTTATATAAGAAAAATTAATATATAAATACAAGTGAAGCACGAAATTTTTACGAATTAATATTAAATAGAAATTAAAAATTTTCGTTTTTTTAATTTACATAGCTTAAAATTTATGTAATAATAGTATAGATTTTGTGCCTAATTAATAGATTAAATTGAGATTTTCTATTAATAGTTACATAAGGGAGATTAAAAGTGAATATAATTTGTTTAATCGAACTTAAGTATAAGTAATTTTTAGTATAAAAATTATTTATACTAAAAAAAAACTATAAAATTAGGAGTGTACATATGAAAATAGGATTTGATCACGAAAAGTACTTAGAGGAGCAATCAAAATTTATCTTAGAAAGAGTTAATAACTATGATAAGTTATACTTAGAGTTTGGAGGAAAATTGTTATTTGACCTTCATGCCAAAAGAGTATTACCAGGTTTTGATGAGAATGCAAAAATAAAGTTATTACATAAGCTAAGAGAAAATGTTGAAGTAGTTATTTGCGTTTATGCTGGAGATATCGAAAGAAACAAAATCAGAGGAGATTTTGGAATTACTTATGATATGGATGTAATGAGACTTATCGATGATCTAAGATCTTATGACTTAGAAGTAAATTCAGTGGTAATTACAAGATATAACGACCAACCATCAGCAACTGTATTTATAAACAAGCTTGAGAGAAGAGGAATAAAGGTTTATAAACATAGAGCTACTAAAGGGTATCCAACAGATGTTGATACTATAGTTAGTGATGAAGGTTACGGAAAGAATCCTTATATAGAAACAAGTAAACCGATAGTTGTTGTTACAGCACCAGGACCAGGAAGCGGTAAGCTTGCTACTTGCTTAAGCCAACTATATCATGAATATAAAAGAGGAAATTCAGCTGGATATTCTAAATTTGAAACATTCCCAGTTTGGAATGTACCACTAAAACATCCTTTAAATATAGCTTATGAAGCTGCAACTGTAGATCTTAAGGATGTAAATATGATAGATTACTTCCACTTAGAAGCTTATGGGGAAACTGCAGTAAATTATAATAGAGACCTTGAAAGTTTCCCAGTATTAAGAAGAATAATAGAAAAGATTACTGGAAAAGAATCAGTTTATAAATCACCAACAGATATGGGTGTAAATAGAGTTGGATTTGGAATAGTTGATGATGAAGTTGTTAGAGAAGCATCAAAACAAGAAATAATTAGAAGATATTTCAAAACTGGATGCGAATATAAAAAAGGGTATGTGGACAAAGAAACATTTGAAGCTGCTAAACTTATAATGGAGCAAGTTAATTTGAAGGAAGAAGATAGAAATGTTGTAGCTCCTGCAAGAAAGCGTGCTGAGGAATTAAAAGAAAAGTCAAATAAAAATGAAATATGTCCAGTTATCGCGCTAGAACTTCAAGATGGAACTATAATAACTGGAAGAAATACAGAAGTTTTAGATGATGCAGCAGCAGTTTTATTAAATGCTATAAAACATTTAGCAAATATATCTGATGATATTCACTTAATATCACCAGTGATATTAGAACCAATTATAAAGTTAAAATCACAAACATTAGCAAATAAGAATGTATCATTAAATTGTGAAGAGGTACTTATTGCATTAAGTATTTGTGCTGCGACTAATCCAACAGCTCAAGTAGCTATGGAAAAGCTACCAATGCTTAAAAATTGCCAAGCACACTCAACAACAATATTACCAACTAGTGATGAGCAAACATTTAGAAAATTAGGAATAGATATAACTTGTGATGCTGTTTATCCATCAGAAAGTTTATACTATACTAACTAAATTATGAAAAGTTAATTCAAAGATATATAGCCTTTAGTAGATATTTAAATATATTTACTAAAGGCTTTTTTATTATAAAAATATTTGAAGAATTAAATATGGTATTATGTACAAAATATAAATAATGAGTTTTTATATGGAGGTAGTTTGATGAAAGAAAAATTAAGAATTATACCACTGGGTGGTATGGGTGAGATAGGAAAGAATATAACTGCTATAGAGTATAATGATGATATTATTGTTATAGATTGTGGATTAGCATTTCCTGATGAAGAGATGTATGGTGTAGACCTAATTATCCCAGATATATCATATCTTATAAATAATAAAGATAAAGTAAAGGGGCTTGTTTTAACCCATGGTCATGAAGACCATATTGGTGCAATACCTTATATTTTAAAACAGTTACAAATGCCTATTTATGGAACAAAATTAACTATAGGATTAGTAAAGACTAAGCTTGAAGAACATAAATTGTTAAATGAGACAAAAACAGAGAGTGTAGAAATGGGAGATATAATAGAGCTTGGGTGTTTTAAAGTAGAATTTATAAGAGCTACACATAGTATAGCTGATTCTTGTAGTTTAGCTGTTTATACACCACTAGGAACAATATTACATACAGGAGATTTTAAAATAGATTATACTCCTATAGATGGAAAGCTTATGGATTTACAACGTATATCAACAATAGGAAGAGAAGGGGTTTTACTTCTTATGGCAGATAGTACAAATGTAGAAAGAACAGGTCATTCTTTATCAGAGAGTACTATAGGACAGACGTTAAAAAGAATTTTTTCTACAGCAAAGGGGCGTGTTATAGTTGCTACATTTGCATCTAATATTCATAGAATGCAACAAGTAGTAGATGCATCTATGATTTATGGAAGAAAAATTGTTTTTAATGGAAGAAGTATGGAGAATGTATCTAAGGTAGCTAGAGAGCTCGGATATCTTCATGTGCCTGATACAGATATAATTGACGTAGATGATATATCTAGTTATCCAAATGAAAAAGTAACAATCTTAACCACAGGAAGTCAAGGAGAGCCTATGGCATCTCTAGCGAGGATAGCATTTTCAAATCATAGAAAAATAGCTATAGAACCAAATGATACATTTATAATTTCAGCATCACCTATTCCAGGTAATGATAAGCTTATATCAAAGGTAATTAACCAATTATTTAAAAGAGGTGCCAATGTTATATACGAAGATTTAGAAGATGTACATGTATCTGGGCATGCGTACCAAGAAGAGTTAAAGTTAATTCATACTTTAGTTAAGCCTAAGTATTTTCTACCTGTTCATGGGGAATTTAGACATTTGAAACATCATGCTGATTTAGCAGAAAAATTAGGAACACCAAAAGAAAATATATTTACTTTAGATACAGGGGAAATACTAGAGATATCAAAAGATGAATGTAAGAAGGAAGGTAAAGTAAAAGCTGGATCAATATTTGTAGATGGATTAGGTATTGGAGATGTTGGAAATATAGTTCTTAGAGACAGAAGGCATTTAGCCCAAGATGGAATGCTTACAATAGTAGTTGTTATAGAAAGGAATACTTTAAGTATTCTTTCAGGACCAGATATAATAACTAGAGGTTTTGTTTATGTTAAAGAATCGGAAGAACTAATAAATGAAGTAAAGGATATTGCTTCAGAAGAATTAGACAAATGTTTAGAAAAAGGAATAGTGGAATGGTATTTGTTAAAATCTTCAGTTAAAAAAGCAGTTGAAAATTATATTTATGAAAAAACAAAGAGAAAACCAACTATAATTCCAATAATAATGGAAACATAAAAGGAGCTAATTTTAGCTCCTTAAAATTTTATTCAAATCGTTCACAACCTATACTTTTTAAGAAATTATTATCTATATAACTATCTATAGGTTGTAGGTTATGATCAGATTTATATTTCTGTACAGCTAACTCTAAAGAATAACCGTAAATACCGTCAGCAGGATGATCATAATATCCCAGTGCGTTTAGAATTCTTTGTACATGATATACGTCAGCTCCCTTACAGTTTGGAGTTATATCACGATCGTAAGGAGAGAATCTCCAATTAGGACCACCAGAAATAACAACAGATGTATCGTAATCAACTAAATTAAAAAGTTCTTTTATATTATGATTATACATACGAATACAGCCATTAGAAGCCATGCTTCCTATACTACTAGGGTTACTTGTTCCATGAATTCCAAAAGTATCCCATGGTGCATTTAATCCTAGCCAATATCCACCAAAAGGGCCTTTCATTAAGGCTTTACTTTTAATTTGCCATGTACCTATTGGTGATGGAGTAGATTTTTTTCCAATTGCTATGGGATATACTTTAACTTCTTCTTGTGTTTTTTTGTCTACTAAAGTTAAAGTTCGAGCATACAAATCTATTAAAATTATATATTTATTACCATCTGTACAAGCTGAAGTTGATGCCATAGAGATTTGAGAGATATTTAAGATTAAAACAATTAGTACAATTATTGTAATAAATCTATTTTTCATATTATCACCTGCCATTCAGTTAATATTTTTCAATAATATCAGACAACTCAATCCTAACAAGGTTAGATAAGTCATCAGCAGAATAATTAGCTTTAGCATCATCTTTAACTGTTAATATTATAGGTAATGCTATTGTAAATGTAGTGCCTTCACCATATTGGCTTTCTACAGATATAGTGCCTTTATGAAGTTCTATTAACCCTTTTACTATGTATAAACCTAGCCCACTTCCTTCTGTATTTAGATGTAAAGAAGAATCGGCTTGATAAAATCTATTAAAAATATTTTTAAGTTTATCTTCTGGTATACCAGTACCGGTATCATGTACCTTAATAATTACTTCATTATTATTTACATTTATACTTACATATATTCTACCTCCATCAGGTGTGAATTTTATACTATTTGATAATAGATTTAATATACAACGTTCTATCTTATTCGTATCAATATAAGTATTTATTTCCTCTTTTTCTGTATCGAATATAATTTCTATATTAAATGTTTTAGCTAAATCAACTGTTGACATAACAGTATCTTCTATTACTTGAACTATATTTTTATAGGAAAAGTTAGCAGTGATAAAGCCTGATTCTAATCTAGTAACATCGATAATGTTATTTACAAGTTTTAATAATCTATTACCGTTTTGGGTTATATAATTTAGCTTATTTAAGAAATAATCCTTATCTAATGAAGGCTCATTTGCTTTAATTGAAAGTAGATGAGCGGTAGATAGAATTATATTTATAGGGGTTCTAAACTCATGAGATATTGTAGTAATAAAAATTGACTTTAGTTTTTCTGTTTCGAGAGCCTTTTTATAAACAGCATCCTTTATTGCTATAGAGTTTTTTTGATTTATAGAAAATATTACTATGTAAATTAAAAAAATAAAGAAAGATATTATAAAAATCCACAATAATATTTTTAAGTATGGAGGCAATAAAAAATCAAAAACACCCTTATTTAAAACTATACTTTCTTTAGGCAATAGCAGTGGATTTATATGATAATAATTAAGTGAGTCATAGTTGAAAATTGTTAAGTCTAAGCTGTTATAAAGTAAAGGTATTTCGCTAATAGAAGTTCCAGAAAGTATTTTAAGTAATAAGTCACCAGCTATAGCTCCATAATTATCACTTGGATCAACTATTCCACCTATTGCACCAGCAGTAATATAAGGTTGAACTTTGGTATAAATAGGTGTATTGGTATTTTTTTTTATTATTTGTATAGTATCATTTAAATCTAAATATGCATTAGTAACTTTATCTTTATATTCTCCAACTATTACTAAAGCAGAAGATTTAGGATCGCTTTTTGAAAGTTCAGGAATAATATTATCTAAGTACTCCTCAACAATAAATGTAATATTTAGAGACTTACTAGCTAAAGGTTGCATATTGATTATGTTTTCCTTTACTACGTTAGAAAAAGTTGAATTATCTAATAAAACAATTACATCTGTTAAATCTTTTTCTAAAGTGATAAGTAAATTTAAAAAGCGAAGGTTATCCTCTCTATCTATAACACCAGACATATATTGTTTTTCTTCAGTAGAAAGTGTAATTAGATTATTTGAACCTATAAATATGGTTGGTTTTTTATAGAAAATAGAACTTTCTATAAATAAATTTTCTCTAAGAAAAGATAAAGCTTCATCATCTATAGTTAAAATTGCATCTATAGGGTAATCTTTATACTTCATATTTAAAAGTTCCATGAAACTACTTTTATATTCATTAGTAAATAGCGTTTTGCTATCTAGAAATTCTAGGGTTAAATTTATATTAGAGGTAGTAGATAGTTTCTTTTTTAATCCATTGTAAACTAGTGACTCCCATTGATTATTAGCATTATATGAATTTAAAATTAAAACATTAAAAGCTTTTTCAGTATTAAATGCACAGGTATTATTTTTGTATCCTATAAAAATAAAGGCTATAAATATTAGTGAGAACAACTTAGTTAGTGGCTTTATATATGACATAATGAAACCTCCGATAATACTAATATTTAGTATTTGTATATATAGTAAAATAAATTCTTAAAGGATAAATAAAAAAGAATAAATAATCTACAATATTTGGTATAAATATTATGTTGATTTGGAAAATTATATGAAGAAAAAATACAAATGAGGGATAGAGTGATTATTATGAGTAATATAAAATTAAGGTTTTTAGAAGGTACAAATTTATATAGTAAAGATAATCTTATCTATTTGAAGGGGGATGGTGAGTGTTATAGAGGTGAACTTTTAAAAGTTGTTTATAACTATATGAATATTGGTGAAAAGCTAAAACTAAATAGTTATATTGATATAGTTGAAAAAAATGATATTATAGAAGTTTTAATAAGTAGTAATAATATTTATTTATCTAATAATATAATTAAATCTTTAATGAGTAACTCTAGTGAAGAAACGATATTAAATGAATTAGAAAGTAATAGTGATAATGAGTGGAGTAAAAAGTTAAAAGAGATAGCTATTAGTAAGAATATTCCTTATACTAGAATAAATGAAAATGAAGTTATTTTAGGGTATGGGGAAAATTCTTTTAAAATAGATAGAAATGATTATATAAGCAAATATGATGAAGATTATTCTAAAATCTTTAATTATATTGATGGAAATGTCGGAGAAATACCAATAATATCAGTTACGGGAACTAATGGGAAGACTACAACGGTGAGGTTAATCCATAAGATATTACTTGATTTAGGATATAGGAGTGGGTTGGCTTCAACTGGAGGAATATATATAGGAAATAAATTGATAAAGTATGGTGATACAACAGGATTTTATAGCGCTAGAGAAGTGTTGAAAAATAAGGATGTTAATGTTGCTGTTCTTGAAACTGCAAGAGGTGGCATTTTAAAAAAAGGATTAGGATATAAGAACTCTAAAGTTGCTATAATAACTTCATTAAGTGAAGACCATATAGGAATGGAGAATATAAAGTCTGTAGATGATTTAATAAATATAAAATCAGTTATAACAGAAGAATTAGATAAGGATGGAATATTAATTATTAAAGCTATACCAACATTAGTAGAGCGATTTAAAGATAGGAATAATGTGATTTTATTTAATTATTTTGAAGATAAATTAATAAAGGACCATACTAAAAGAGGAAATATTGCTTACTATGTCAAAGAAGATTATATAGTTAAAAATAGTGGAGGAATTGAGGAAAAAGTAATTTCTATAAAGGAAATACCATTTGCGTTTAATGGTATTTCTAAAAGTAATATAAGAAATGTTATGGTAGCAATGATAGCTACTGAACATATATGTAAAAATATGAATAGCATTATTGATATAGTAAAAAAAATAGAGTGTGATATTTATAATAATTTAGGAAGACAAAATATTTTAGATTTTAATGATTTTAAAATGATAATTGATTATGGACATAATAGCGAAGCATTTAAAGAGGTTTTTTCTATTGCTAGGAGTATGAAAAATAATAGAATAATTGGTGTAATAACCGCTGCTGGTGATAGAGAAGATATTTATATTAAGGAGCTAGGAGAGATAGCAGCTGAGTTTTGCGATAAAATAATAATTAAAGAACAACCGGATTTGAGAGGAAGAAAAAAAGGAGAAACTGCTGAACTATTAAAAGAAGGAGCTTTAAATAATAAATATAATAGCGAAAATATTAAAGTAATATTAGAAGAGGAAGAGGCTATTTTATATGCTTTAAGGAATGCTAATGTTGGGGATGTTATAGTGTCATTTAGTCAGTTTTTATATTTAACATTTCCAGTTATAAATAAATTTAGAGTAGAAAGAGGATTAAATAAAATAGGTGAAGATTTAGATTTGATGCATTAATAGCATATGGTACTTCATAATAAGTAAACTAAGTATTAAATCCGCGTAAAATACAAAAACTATTTTTATGTTTTATGATGAATTTAATTTTTATGGAGGTTATACCACTTATGAAGGATTTACTAGATAAAGGTGCTGTTATTCAGAGAGATAAGGAAAGCTATGCAATAGCGCCTCATTTAACAGGAGGATTAGTAACACCAGAACAATTAAGAAAGATTGCTGATGTTGCAGAAAAATATAATGCAGCAGCATTAAAAGTAACAGGAGCGCAAAGAATTGCAATAGTAGGAATTAAGGAAGAAGATATAGATAAAGCTTGGAATGATTTGGGTATGAAACCAGGAGCTGCTATAGGGTTGTGTGTAAGAAGCGTTAAAATATGTCCAGGAACTACATTTTGTAAAAAAGGAATGCAGGATTCAGTAGCGATAGGGGCAAAGCTTGATGGAGCTTATCATGGTAGAAATCTACCTAATAAACTTAAAATAGGTGTTAGTGGCTGTGTTAATAGTTGTTCTGATAGTCATACTAGAGATATTGGTCTAATTGGAACAGCTAAAGGATGGATGGTATTAGTTGGAGGAAAAGGTGGCGTTAAACCACGACTTGGAGATAGAATATTAATTAATGTATCTAATGATGATATATTTGGAGTTGTGGAGAAAATAATAAATGTATATGGAGATAATGCATTAGGAAAAGAGAGATTAGGAGATTATATAGATAGAGTTGGATTAGATGAATTTAAAGCTAAGTTAGGCATAAGCTAATAATAATTAAATAAGAAAATGAAAATATCACTGAAAGTTTGAACTTTTCTAGTGATATTTTTTGTTTTGTTAAAGGTTATATTATAATAACAGTAAGTAAAATTATATTTAAAGGTAAAAGAAATTAAAAAAGTTTATATAAAGTTTGTAACGAAAGTAAAAAAATACGTACATATGTAATGGAGGTGAGTAAATGAAACAGATGGAGGAACTGTACATTAACTATGCAAAGACAGTTCATAAATATTTAATATGTTTGACTAATGATGTAAATATAGCAGAAGACTTAACACAAGAAACATTTTATCAAGCCTCGAAAACTATTAAAAATTTTAAAGGTGAATGTAAAGTATCGGTGTGATTATGTCAAATTGCAAAGTATTCTTGGTACAAGCATTTGGAAAAAAATAAAAAATATAATTGTGATTCTTACGAAGATATATCATTTGAAATTGTAGGATACCAAAATTTAGAGTTAGATTTACTTAAAAATGAGGATAAGATGGAATTGTTTAAAAAGATTCATTTGCTTGATTCGCAAAGTAAGGAAATTATTTTTCTAAGGATAAGTGGTGAGTTAAGTTTTAGGGAGATTGGTGACATATTTAATAAAAGTGAAAACTGGGCCAGAGTTTCATTTTATCGTGCAAAGCAAAAATTATTGGAGGTATAGAGTTAATGAGAGAAGATTTGAATTGTGAAATTGTAAAAGATTTATTGCCAAATTATATTGAAGGATTGACTAGTGAATATACTAATGAAGCAATGAAGAGGCATTTTGAAACATGTGAAAGTTGTAAAGAAGCATATGAGTTATTAAGTGTGAATGGCACGGAAGACGAAAGTTTGCAAAAGAAAAATATTTATGAAGCAAAAGAATTAAAGTATTACATGAAAAAGGTTAGATTAAGAAATTTATTTTTAGGAGTAATTTTTGCATGTTTAGTTTTAGGTGGAAGTTATTTATTATACGATAATTTAGTTAATATATGTAATTATAATGAACCAAGTGAAAATGTAGAAGTTACAGAGCTTTATCAATTGAATGATAACTATGTTTATTTTAATCTTAGAAGTAAAAGTGAATATCTAATCAGTGCTATGACCTTCGGGCCTGGAAAAATAGATAAGGGCTATGTTGGTACGGAAATACATTTTTTAAGGCCTGTAATTGGGAAAAAATTATCTAAACTATCAGAAGAAGAAAAAGAATTGAATTTAGGAGCAGGCTTTGTAATAGATATAGAAAATAAAAAGCTAATTGACGTAGGTAGCTTCATAAGGGCAAATGATAATATAACTGCAGAAGAAATAATTAATTATGCTGAAAATAAAACAACTGAAAAAGGCAATATTGATATAGTTAATTCTGATAGTAAAATTTATTATATCGGAAGAAATGATGATGATAAACTTTTAATATGGGAAGAGGGAATGAAGTTGCCTAAATACCCTAATTAAAAACTTGTATTTTAAATATTTTTTAGAGAAAATTTAATAGTCAAAACGATTTTATTAGCTTTAAGACTTTATTTCAGAGAGATGAAATAGAGTCTTTTCTTTTGGAAAGAATAATAAATATGTTTACACAATAGAAGATAGAAGATAATATTAATAAAGTGCAAAAGAATTTAGTTTAAAGTTAAGAATTGAAAATGAAAAGTTAAGTATGAAACTGCTGTGAGGTTTCTAAAATTATAGTTGTTTAAAGTTATCTTGGATAAGACTTTACTTCTAATCTAACTATTTACTTTTAACTTAAAACAAGAAATGAGGGAAACTATTGAATAAATTTAATGATTATAAAATAAGCAATGAAATACTAAAAGCTTTAGATGCTTTAGGATATAATAAACCATCAGATGTTCAACAGAGGGTTATACCAGAAATATTGCAAGGTAAAGATGTAATAGTTAAATCACAGACAGGAAGTGGTAAGACTGCAGCTTTTGGTATACCTTTATGTGAAAAGTTGAATTGGGATGAACAAAAACCTCAAGCCTTAGTTTTAACTCCAACAAGAGAACTTGCTATACAAGTTAAAGAAGAAATAATGAGCATAGGTAGATTTAAGAGAATACGACCTGTTGCTGTATTTGGTAAACAACCTTTTTCGGATCAAGCAAGAGAATTAAAGCAAAGGACTCATATTGTAGTAGGAACTCCAGGTAGAGTAATGGATCACATCGATAGAGGTTCTTTAAATACATCAAATATTAAATATTTAATAATAGATGAAGCTGATGAAATGCTTAATATGGGATTTATTGATCAAGTTAGAGAGATACTTAGAGGATTAAATAAAAATAGACAAAGTATTCTTTTATCAGCAACTATATCAGAAGAGATTCTAAACTTATGTAATGAATATATGAATAATCCTATAAGTATAGAAATTAAAGCTCAAAAGTTAATAACAGATAATATTAATCATGAACTTTATAGAGTTAATGAACAATATAAGATGGAAGAATTAAATAAGCTTTTAATAAGTGAAGCACCTAAAACTGCAGTTATATTCTGTAAAACAAAAGAAAATGTTGATAAGGTCTTCGAAGCTCTAGGTAGAAAAAGATATTCTATAGGTAAAATCCATGGTGGTATGCTACAAAAAGAAAGAATGGATCAGATGGATAGATTTAAAAAAGGAAATTTTAGAATTCTTATTGCTACAGATGTTGCCGCTAGAGGAATTGATGTTGAAGGAATAACTCATGTTATAAATTATGACTTACCAGTGGAAAAGGAAGCATATGTACATCGTATAGGTAGAACAGGAAGAGCCGGAGCAAAAGGAAAGGCATTGAGTTTAGTAAATCAATATGAAGATAGACTATTAAATCTAATTCAAGAATATATAGGATTTGAAATTCCTTTAAAAGATTTACCAAGTGAAGATGAGGTAAAAGCAAAGGAAATGGAAGGAGTAAAAATATTAAAGTCAAATCCAACAGTTAAGAAACAAAAAGCCAAAGCTGTAAGCAAAGATATTACTAAGATATATCTTAATGGTGGTAAGAAGAAGAAGATAAGACCAGGAGATATAGTTGGAGCTATTTCAAGGATTGAAGGTATAACAGCAGAGGATATAGGAATAATAGATGTTCAAGATACAGTATCTTATGTAGATATATTAAATGGAAAAGGTAATAAGGTTATAGATGGCCTTAGAAATGGAACAATAAAAGGCAAAAAGCTTAAGATTGAAAGAGCGAGAAAATAATTAGTATTGCCTAAAAATAAAGAAAAAGTACGAAAAAAGTTTACAGATGAAAAGTTGACTTTGTCGCAGTGAAAATGCTACTAGCGTAGGGGAGAAAATTTAGATTAAGTTAACGTGAAAGGTACTAATATAGATACTTTTCACTAGTGCTAAAGGCAATATTTTCTCTGTCACGTCAGTGGCTTTTTCTATTTTGACGAAGTCAAACTTTTCATCAAAGTGATTCATACTTTATTTATAGTGTGTATTTCTAAATTCTGAAGGAGAAACTCCTTCAAAGGATTTAAAAGTTTTAGTAAAGTGACTTTGGTCATAGAAGCCTAAAACTAATGATATATCTAGAATACTTTTTGTTGTTGTCATAAGCAATACTTTAGCTCTATCTACTCTTATTTTTTTTGAATATTTCATTAATGAAATTCCCATATGCTTTTTAAAACATGATACGGCATATTGAGGAGTTATGTTAAGATGAGTAGCAATATCTTCTAGTGAAACGTGGCTTTCAATATTCATATGAAGATACTGTAGTATTTTATTTACTATAAAGTTATCTTTAACTTCAACATCACTTATTAATAGTTCTAAATATGTGTTGGCCATATCTAGCTCAATATCTTGAAGTTTAGATAATTCAGAAGTTTTTATAATCTTTTCATAATATTTATTATAAACAGGATGAAGATATTTTTTTGCAACACCACGTCTTATTATTTCTCTTGCAAATACAGCATTCCAAATAAGTAAATCATCCCTTTTTAAGTCACAAGGTACAGCATCCCTAAGTTCACCGATATGCTTTTGACTTATGTTATAAAGTATAGCAGGTCTATTTCTAGTATCTATAAATGAATCAAAATCATTACTAAATATACTTATATCAGATATGAAGCTTTCGTACATAATATCCTCCCATAAATTGTATTAATTATATATATATTATATTTAAAATGTACAATCGTTTGCAATATATATTAATATATGATGAATTAAAAGAAATATTTATGAGGTGATTTTTATGAATAAACATGCAGTATATCATGTTTTAGATGTACCATATGCATATGGTAAAGATAGAGATACTCTAGTATTGAGATTAAGAGTTGCTAGAGATGATATAAAGGAATGTTCAGTTTTATATAGATGTAGGTATGATTGGGAGAATGAATATAAGAGAAAGAAGATGAAAATAGTAGCTGAAACTGAATTATTTACTTACTATGAGGTGGAATTATCTATATATAGAAATAGGTACAGATACTATTTTGAATTAATGGACAAAGCTAATAATGTACTTATATATACTGAAAGAGGCTTAGTTGATGTAGATTATGCAAATATAAATGTAGCAGCATTTCAATTTCCGTATATATCAGAAGATGATTTGTATGAAGAAGAGAAATGGCTACAAGAATCTGTAGTATATCAGATTTTCCCAGATAGGTTTTTTAACGGTAATCCTGATATTAATCCGGATTGTGTTAAAGAATGGGGCAGAGGGAAGGTTGGAAGACATTCAATGTATGGAGGAGATATACGAGGAATAATTGAAAAGCTTGATTACCTTAAAGAATTAGGTGTAGATTTAATATATTTAACTCCTATATTTAAGTCAAGTACTAATCATAAATATAATACGACTGATTATTTTGAGGTAGATCCTACATTTGGAACATTAGAAGATGTAAAAGAATTAGTTAATAAATGTCATGAAAATAATATGAGGATAGTTTTTGATGCTGTTTTTAATCATTCTGGTAATGATTTTTTTGCTTTTGAGGATTTATTAGAAAAACAAGAAAAATCTAAGTATAAGGATTGGTATTTCATAGATAGTTTCCCGGTAGGAGTAGAGGAATGTAATTATTACACCTTTGCAAATGGTTGTAGTAATATGCCAAAATTAAATACTAATAATAAAGAAGTTAGAGAATATTTATTAAATGTTGCTAAGTATTGGGTAAAGGAAATTGGTATAGATGGTTGGAGACTTGATGTTTGTGATGAAGTATCTCATGATTTTTGGAGAGACTTTAGAAAAGCTGTAAAAGGTGTTAAAAGAGATGCAATAATAGTTGGAGAAATAATGCATGAAGCAAATGCTTTCTTGAAAGGTGATCAACTAGATTCAATAATGAATTATCCTTTTAAAAATGCTACTATAGATTTTTTTGGTAAGCATAGTATCTCTGCTTTAGAGTACTTAGATATATTAGCTGCTAACAGAATTCTTTATATGAATAGTATTACAAAGCAAATGTGGAATTTAGTAGGGAGTCATGATACAAAGAGAATAATAAATGAATGTGATAATAATGTGAATAAAGTTAGACTTGCTATTGCTATGCAGTTTACTTATGTAGGGGTTCCATATATATATTATGGAGATGAAGTTGGAATAACTGGTGGAGATGATCCTGATAACAGAAAATGTATGATTTGGGATGAGGAAAAGCAAAATAAAGAAATATTGAATTTATATAAGCTATTAATAAAAATAAGAAAAGAAAATAAATCTTTGGTTCATGGAAGTTTTGAAGTGATTTATTGTAAAGATGAAGTAATTGGATTTATAAGAGAATATTATGATGATAAGATTATGGTTATATTTAATAATTCAGAAGAAGAGCAGTGTATTAAATATCAGTGTAAAAAGATAGGGATTGACTTAATAACAGAGAGAAATATAGATTTTTCAGAAGATATAAAAATAGAACCATTAGATTTTATGATAATAAAGTTTTAAGAAAAAATTAAGAGTAATTCTATTAATATTGTGTAATAATTATACTATAATGTAGCTATAGTAAAAAATTTATATTTATAAAGATAAGATGGTGCTAGAATTATGAGTAGTATAAATGAAGCAATAGTTTATTTTGAAACATACGGATTATGGTTTTTATTTATAATTGTATATTTAGAGTATTTAAATTTACCAGGACTTCCAGCTGGAATAATAATGCCTGCTATAGGAGCTTTAGTGGCACAGAGCAAATATAATTTTCTATTTGTTTTAATTATATCTGTTATAGCTGGAGCAGTAGGAAGTGTATGTTTGTACTATGTAGGATACTTTATAGGAAATCCGGTATTACATTGGATATATTCAAAATTTCCTAAAACAAGAAAATCTGTAGATAAAGTTACTATGTACTGTGAAAAGTTTGGAAATAAGGGTTTATTTATTTGTAGATTACTTCCAGTAGCAAGGACTCTTGTATCATTAACTTCAGGAATTTTGAGAGATGGAATAGTGAGTTTTATTTTATATTCAGTACCAGGCATTGCAATATGGAATGCAGTTACTATAATGAGCGGATATTTAGCAAGTAAGGCTATAATTAACTTATAGTTTTTAAAAACTAAATAAAATTACAAAAGTGTGCTACTTTTATTTAGTAGCACACTTTTTGTAATTAATTATAAAATACTTACTATTATTATACTTATATTTAAATGATGGAGGAAATGAAATATATTTTTATCTACAATAGAAAAATGAGAAGGAGAAGAATGAGTAAAATAGTAAGTATTTTTAGTGGAAGAATAATCTCACCATTTCTCCAACAAATAAAATATACTGTATATAATAGAAGTATATTTACTTTTTTGGAAAATATGATAAAATTAAATCAAGAGTAAACAATTACAGAAAATTTTGTATACTTAATTAATATAATTAATAAAGAAGTGATTGAATGAATAAAGTAGTTAAAGGAAGCTTTGAATTAATGAAAAAACTTAATGTTGAAGCTATACTAAAAGTTATAAAGAATAATGGAAGTTTATCTAGAGCTGATATTGCTAAATTAACAGGACTTACACCAGCTAGTGTAACTAATATTACAAAGATATTAATTGAAAGTGATTATCTAATAGAAAGAGGAATAGGGGAGTCCAATGGAGGAAGACCACCAATAATTTTAGAGATTAATATTAAAGCAAGATATATAATAGGTGTAAGTATAGGTGTGGGAAGTATAGACGTTGTATTAACTGATTTAGGAGCAGAGATACTAGCTAAGAAATCAATATATATAGATGAAAACAATACAAATAAAGAATTTGTATTTACACACTTAATTAATTTAATTAATGAAGTTATAGAAATATCGGAAGTAAATAGAGATAAAGTTGTCGGCATAGGAGTAGCTATGCATGGAGTAGTAAATCCAATGTTAGGAATATCGCAATATGCTCCTTATTATAAGTGGGAAAATGTAAATATAAAATTAATTCTTGAAGAGAAATTTAAATGTCCTGTATTTGTGGATAATGATGTAAGGGCTATAGCATTAGGCGAAAGTTTATTTGGAGCTGCTAAAAGCATAGATAATTTTGTTGAAATTAACATCTCTAATGGGATAGGTGCAGGAATAATAATTGATAACAAACCTTATTATGGTGTTGATTATAGTGCAGGTGAAATTGGTCATATGGTAGTAGAACAAGATGGATCCTTATGTAAATGTGGAAACTATGGCTGCCTAGAATCTGTTGCATCAAATATAAGTGTTGAAAGAAAGGTTATTAGAAGTATAAAGCAAGGTGTTAAGAGTTCTTTAGTTGATGATGTTAAAGATATTGAAAAAATAAATATAAAAGATATATCGATAGCTGCATCAAAAGGAGATGAATTAGCAATTTCTGTTTTAAAAGAAGCAGCAAGGTATATAGGTGTTGGTATATCAGGATTGGTTAATATACTTAATCCGAAGCTTATAGTTGTGGTAGGAGATATTTTTGAGCAAGAGAAAATTATGATTGAAACTTTAAGTGAGGTAGTTAAAAAGAGAGGCTTAAAAATTCCAAGCGAAAATGTAAAGATAGTAAAATCAGATTTAGGTGAAAATGCAGCGGTAATAGGTGCAGCAACATTAGTAATACAAGAAGTTTTTAAAGGTAGAGAATTTATGTAATTAATTAATAAATTTATATAGGGGGCAGGAAAGATGGTCAACGTAGGATATGAAATAGAGAGATTATTAAAATTTGCATTAAAAAAAGAAATGATTTCAAAGTGGGATGTTATACCTTCAAGAAATGCATTATTAGATTTATTAAAGGTCGAAGCACCGTATGAAGGTATAGTAGAAGAAGTAGTAGAAGATACACCTGTTAAAATATTAAAAAATATTTTAGATTATGCAGCAGAAAATAATCTAATTGAAGAAGATACTATAACATATAGAGATCTTTTTGATTCAAGGATTATGGGTCTTTTAATGCCACGTGAAGGTGAAGTAGTAAACAAGTTTAATAAAATAGCCGATCGCAAAGGATTAGAAGAGGCGACAAATTGGTTTTATGATTTAAGTAAATCATCAAATTATATAATGACAGAAAGAATTGCTAAGAATTTATATTGGTTATCAGAAACTGAATATGGTGATTTAGAAATAACGGTTAACCTTTCAAAGCCTGAAAAAGATCCAAAGGAAATAGCTAAGGCTAAACTTGTAAAACAATCTTCATATCCGAAGTGTCTTTTATGTATAGATAATGTGGGATATGCAGGAAGATTAAATCATCCAGGAAGACAAAATCATAGAGTAATTCCTTTTGAACTACAAGGCAAGGAATGGTTTTTACAATATTCACCTTATGTATATTACAATGAACATTGCATAGTATTTAAAGGTGAACATAGTCCAATGAAGTTAGGAAGGGATGCATTAGAGAGATTAGTAGAATTTACAGATAAATTTCCTCATTATTCTATAGGATCAAATGCAGACTTACCAATAGTTGGAGGTTCAATATTGACGCATGACCATTACCAAGGTGGTAGACATGTATTCCCAATGGAAAAGGCTAAGATTGAAAAGTATTATGAAAGTGATAAGTTTAAAAATGTTGAAATTGGTACAGTGAAATGGCCAATGACTGTTATAAGATTAAAATCAGAAGATAAGAAAGCTTTAGTAGATGTTGCTATGGAGATATTTGAAGCATGGAAAGTATATTCTGATGAAGCAAATGATATATTAGCATTTACAGGAGAAACACCACACAATACTGTAACTCCAATAGCTAGAAGAAATAATGGAGCTTTTGAAATGGATATTGTTTTAAGAAATAATAGAACTTCAGAAGAACATCCAGATGGAATATTCCATCCACATAAAGAGCTACATCATATTAAAAAAGAAAATATTGGACTAATAGAAGTCATGGGACTAGCTGTTCTTCCGGGAAGATTAGAAAAAGAATTAGAAAAGATAGCTGAAATTATATCAGGAGAAGTTTCTTATGATAGAGAAGTTGCATTAGAGGATAATGATTTAAATAAGCATATTGATTGGATTGAAGAAATGCTGAACAAAAATAGTGATATGAATTTAGAAGATGCAAGAAATTTTGTAAAAGAGGAAGTAGGAATAATATTCTCTAAAGTTTTAGAAGATTCTGGAGTATTTAAGAGAAATAAAAAAGGACAAGCAGCGTTAGAAAAATTTATAACATCAGTTATATAGTTATAAGGAAACTCACTACTCATATACATTCGTAGGAGTACACTTACGATGTAAGTTCAAATGGCTAAATTAAAATTTAGATTTTTACTTAACTTCAAATTGCCAAATCGGAGATTTGGATTTTCACTTATAAAAAATAGTTTATTAAGGAGAGGGTTAAAATGAATAAAAATGAGATGATGGATTTATTTAGAGAAGAGTATGGCAATAGTAATCAGGAGATTTATACTTTTCTTTCACCAGGAAGAGTTAATTTAATAGGAGAGCATATTGATTATAATGGAGGATTTGTTTTTCCAGCTGCTTTAACAGTAGGTATATATGGAGCTTTAACTTTAAGAGAAGATAACATAATAAGAATGAGATCAAAAAATGTTGAAGGTGAAGTTGTAATAAATTTAGATAAAGAATTAGTTTACGATAGACAAGATGATTGGGGAAATTATCCAAAGGGAGTTATTAAAGAACTTAAAGATAGAGGACATAAAGTAAAAGGAATGGATATTTTATTCTATAGCAATCTTCCAGATGGTGCAGGACTTTCTTCATCAGCAGCACTTGAAGTTTTAATGGCTTATATAATACTTTACTTAGAAAATCCTGAAAAGTGTGAAGAAATAGATAGAGTTGAAGTTTCAAGACTTTGTCAAAAGGTTGAAAATCAATTTATTGGAGTTAATTGCGGTATAATGGACCAATTTGCAGTTTGCTTAGGAAAAAAAGATAATGCAATTCTTTTAGATTGTAATTCACTTTACTATGAATATGCTCCATTAAAGCTTGGAAACTATAGTTTAGTAATTATGAATACTAATAAAAGAAGAGAGCTTGCGGATTCTAAATATAATGAAAGAAGAGGCGAATGTGAGAAAGCTTTAGAAATAATAAATTCAAATAAAGAAGAAAAAGTAGCAAATCTTTGTTCAGCAACAGTTGAGGATATTAACTCATTTATAAAAGATGATGTTGTAAAGAGAAGAGCTATTCACGTAGTGACTGAAAATGAAAGAGTTAAAAAGTCAATGGAAGCATTAAAGGCTGGAGATATTAAAGGTTTTGGAGAATTGATGACTCAATCTCATATATCTTTAGAGAATGATTATGAAGTTACTGGATTACACTTAGATACTCTAGTTCATGAGGCTCTTAAAATTGAAGGATGTATAGGAGCTAGAATGACAGGAGCAGGTTTTGGAGGATGTGCAATAGCTTTAGTAGATGAAGCTAAAGTAGATGAATTCAAAGAAAAAGTAACAGAAAACTATGAAAAAGTAACAGGAATAAGACCACTATTCTATACAAGTAAATTAGGTGAAGGAACTCATAGACTATAAAAATAAAGTGCGAAGCACTTTGGGCAAAAGTTTGACTTCGTCAAAGTCCAAAAGGTCACTTTGTGACGGCCAAAAGATTTACAATAACCAAGAGTAATAACTTAGAGTTAAAAAAGCTTTTGGACATTTACGAAGTAAATCCTTTGGACTGCCGTAGGAACTTTTGGACTCGACGCAGTCGACTTTTGGACTACGCACTTAGTGCACAATTTATTTAAAGTATCTCTTAACATATTATTTCTTTATTATAAAATAATATATTTTATATTGATGGTTATAATAATTTTGAAGTAGTAAGTGTTAGGAGGCTTAAAGATGCACAAAGGAAAAATTGCTTTTATAATATGTTATATTATAGCCGTCTGTACAGTAAGTGTATTTATGATAGTTGGAATAAAAATATACAAAACTGAAGATGAAATAGCTGAAATGCAAGAAAGAGAGGTTGCAGCAAGCTTTGATGAAATAGAAGAGGCTAAAAGAAAAGAATTAAATTATTTATCATTATCAGAGGATCCGAATGCAGATGATGCTAAGATTGTTGAAAATGCATTAGTTAAATGGAATTTTCAATCTACTGAAGGTAGAAAAATAGCGTATTTGACTTTTGATGATGGGCCATCTACTAAAGTGACTTCAGAGGTTTTAGATGTTCTTAAAGAACATGATGTGAAAGCTACATTTTTTATTTTAGGATCAATGCTAGAAAAAAGTGAAGATTCTAGAATGGCTTTAATAAGAATGGTTGAAGAAGGTCATGCCGTAGGTAATCATGGATATTGTCATAAATATGAAGTGTTATACCCAAATAGCTATGTTAACGTTAATGCTTTTATGAATGATATGGATAAATCTTTAGAAAGCATGAGAAGTGTTTTAGGTGAAGAGTTTAATACTAGAGTAATAAGGTTTCCGGGTGGGCATAATTCTTGGAGAACTAGTGCTATAGATAAAGTATTAGTAGAAAAGGATTACGCATTTATTGATTGGAATATAGTAAATGGAGATGCACATTCTGCGGTTTTAAGTAAAGATCAAATGATGAATAACTTAAAAAAATATGTTAAGAAGATGGATAAAAACAATGATACTATAGTAGTGCTTATGCATGATACAGATAAAAATATAAATGAAGCAGCTTTTTTAAATGAAGCCATACCTTATTTGAAAGAGTTAGGATATGAGTTTAGAACGTTAAAATAACTTAATAAAGCTAGATGATAAAAATATCAAAAATAAAGATGGAACAAGTTAAATAAATGTTTAGCTTGTTCCTTTTTGATAAAATTTAGGCTGATGAAATAATTATGGGCGTGTTAATTTATTTATAATAGATTGATGTTCTGGATATAGGCTTAATAATTCATCACGGTTAAAAAGCTCAAAGTCTTTATATTCAAAAGCTGGTGATACCATACAACCTACTAATGAAAAACCATCATTGTTCATTGCAGAACCAAATATGCATCCTTTAGGAACAAGTACTTGAGGAGATTCTCCATTTTCGATATTAAGCCCAAGTTGTTTTGTAATAAGATTACCTTCTGGTGTAATCATATATATTGTTAAAGATTCACCAGCATGATAATACCATAGTTCATCAGATTTCAGCCTATGAAAATGAGATACTTCACCAGTTCTTAATAAGAAATAAATACTACTCCAAAGTTTTTTATCAGTATTATATAAGCTTTCTGATAAAAATGATTCTTTGAAATAACCACCTTCAACATGTGGTAGCATTTCTAGCTTTTCTATGTAATATTCAGCTGTTTTCACGATTTTACCTCCAAAAGATTTATAATAAAACTATAATTATTAAATAAAGAATTTATTTAAATTTTAACATTTAATAGTATAATAGTCTTTAACAAATTTATTGTATAGGTATAAAAATATGAATGACTATATCTACCTAAAAATATTTGAGGTAGTTGTTGAAAAAAAGGAAAGTGAGTTTAGATATGAACTATGGGTATTATGAATCACCAATAGGAAAAATAAAAATTGAAGCAGAAGGAGAAAGTATCATAGGAGTATCGTTTTCAATGGAAAGTTCGGAATGGGACGAAAATGAAGCAGTTATTCAATGTAAAAATCAACTTCAAGAATACTTTGAAGGTAAGAGAAAAGAATTTGATTTAAATATAAAATTTATAAAAGGTACAGAATTTCAGATAAGTGTATGGAAAGCTTTATCTAATATATCTTATGGAGAGAAAATAACTTATAAATCTATAGCTGAAAAGATTAATAATCCTAAAGCAGTTCGAGCCGTTGGAGGAGCTAATAATAAGAATCCCATAGCTATTATTATTCCTTGTCATAGAGTTGTTGGATCAAATGGAAAGATGGTAGGATATGCTGGAGGAATAGATAAAAAGGAATACCTTTTAAAGCTAGAGGAAAAGAATAGTTGAAATAAAGTGCGAAGCACTTTGGGCAAAAGTTTGACTTCGTCAAAGTCCAAAAGGTCACTTTGTGACGGCCAAAAGATTTACAATAACCAAGAGTAATAACTTAGAGTTAAAAAAGCTTTTGGACGTTTACGAGGTAAATCCTTTGGACTGCCATAGGCACTTTTGGACTACGCACTTAGTACGCAATTTATTTCTTTGATACATAAGGATTATCTTTAATATAAAATCTCCAAGGGAAATGAACTGCTTCTTCAGCATAGTCAATTCCTATTCTAGTGGTTTCTACAATGTTTGAAGGCAAAACTTCAATATTATAATCTTCTATGTAAAGAGAGTTTTCTTTAATAAGTTCTTTAGTGTTATTGCTTTTATTTATATTCATGGCTATGCATAGCTTTGATGGACCGTTGGTGAGATTTTTTATTTGAGCCTTTGTAAGCTCTTCGTAATGCTTATTGAAGCGATTAAGAGACATTTCATCTAAACCTTCTAAAGGTTCTAAACCTCTAATGAGAACTCCCTCTGCAACGTCTTTCTCACCACATATTACATTAAAGCAGAAATACATTCCATATATTGAATATACATAAACTATTCCTGGCTCGCCGTATAACGTTTCAGTTCTTTCGGTTCTTCTACCGCCATAAGCATGAGATGCTTTATCTATAGCACCTATATAAGCTTCTGTTTCTACTATTATTCCTTTAAATATTTTTCCGTTAACTTCATTTACAAGAACCTTTCCAAGTAATTTTTTAGAAAGAGTTAATGCATCTATACTATAAAAAGATTTATCTAAAATTTCCATAATTTATATAAGGCAAGATTATTACTCGTCTTATTAACCTCCTATAAGATTTTATCTATCATATTAATATTATGTATATAATTATACTTGACTATAAATACATAATAAAAGTATACTTGAAAGGTATGTCTAAAAACAAATTTCAACAAAATAATACAAAAATACAAAAGCGAATGAAATAATGGTTGACTAAAGTAATATTCGTGTAATATACTTGCAATGTAAAATTGACACGACGGAGGAAAAGACATGAAAAATGCTTTAGTATTTCAAACAGATTTTGGTTTAGCAGATGGTGCAGTTAGCGCTATGTATGGAGTTGCTCACGGAGTTGATTCTGAGTTAAGAATATTTGATTTGACTCATGATATTCCACAGTATAATATTTGGGAAGCTTCTTATAGATTAATTCAAACAGTTACATATTGGGCTAAAGGTACAGTTTTTGTATCAGTTGTTGATCCAGGTGTAGGAACTGATAGAAAGAGTATAGTAGCAAAGACTGTTACAGGACACTATATAGTTACTCCAGATAATGGAACATTAACACATGTTAAACGTATGTGTGGAATTGTTGAAGCAAGAGAAATAGATGAAAATATAAATAGATTACCAAACTCAGGAGCATCTTACACATTCCATGGAAGAGATGTTTATGCTTATACTGGTGCTAGATTAGCTGCTGGTGTAATAGACTTTGAAGGTGTAGGGCCTAAGATAAATGTTGATGAAATAGTTGAATTACCAACAGTAGCGGCTGCTAAGGACGGAGATTGTGTTACAGGAACAATAGACGTTCTAGATGTTAGATTCGGAAGTCTTTGGACAAACATTAGCAGAGAATTATTTATGGGTAGCGGAATCAATTATGGTGATAGAGTAGAAGTATCTATTAAAAATGATACAAGAGAAGTTTACAGAAACATAATGGTGTTTGCAACATCTTTTGCTGAGGTTCACGTAGGAGAAACTTTAGTTTATGTTAACTCATTAGATTGTTTAGCCGTAGCTATAAATCAAGGATCATTCTCTAAGGCATACAATATACAAACAGGTACAAATTGGAGAATATCTATAAGAAAGGCTCCAAGAATAATTTACGAATAATATTACTATAATATTTTAAAACTAGTAATAAAAATAAGAGGAGAAAAGTAGATGAAAAATAACTTAAGCATAAAAACAATAGTTGCTATAGGTATCGGATCAGCAGTTTTCATGATATTAGCACGTTTTGCAGCGATTCCAACACCAATACCAAATACTACATTTAATACAGCTTATGGATTTTTAGCTTTAATGGCAGTAATATTTGGACCAATAGCTGGTGTATCAATAGGATTTATAGGGCATACGTTAACTGATTTGACTGCATATGGTTCACCATGGTTCAGCTGGATAATTGCTACTGCAATAGTTGGATTAGTTATTGGATTTGCAGCTAAGAGATTAAATATTAATGAAGGTGAATTCGGTAAAAAACAAATTATACTATTCAATATATATCAAGTTGTAGCTAATGTAATTGCATGGTTTGTAGTAGCACCATCATTAGATATACTAATATATGCTGAGCCAGCAAATAAAGTATATGTACAAGGAGCTGTAGCTGGTTTCTTAAATATGATTACAGTAGCTGTACTAGGAAGTATATTACTTTACTCTTATGCAAAGAGCAGAGTTAAAAAGGGAAGCTTAGATAGAGAAGATGATATAGCTTAGTATAAATACTTAAAGTTTATAATACCGGGGTAATGTCTCCGGTATTTTTTAGGTAGGTTATGGAAAAACTTCGCGATATACATACGCAAAAAAATATAGTATTATTTTTAAGTATTAATAAAATAGACGAACAAAAGGTAAAGAGGGAGATTTATATGAAAAGACCTGTAATTGAGTTCAAAGATTTTTCCTTTCAATACAGAGCTCAAGCAAAGCCGACATTAAACAATATAAATTTAACTATATATGAAGGTGAGAAAGTACTTATAGTTGGTCCATCAGGATCAGGGAAAAGTACATTATCAAACTGTATAAATGGACTTGTACCTTTTTCATATGAAGGTAAGATAACTGGAAGTCTTAAAATAAATGGGCAAGAAACTAAAAATATGAGTATTGCTGAACTTTCTAATGTTGTTGGTACTGTACTTCAAGATCCAGATAGTCAATTTATAGGTTTAACAGTAGGTGAAGATATTGCATTCAAACTAGAAAATGATTGTGTTCCTCAAGATAAGATGAAGGAAACTGTTGATATAGTATCAAAAATAGTAGGAATAGAAAGCCATCTAGAGTCAGCACCTCATAGATTATCAGGAGGACAAAAGCAACGTGTTACATTAGCTGGTGTTATGGTTGACAATGTAGATATACTACTATTTGATGAGCCTTTAGCAAGCTTAGATCCAGCCACAGGAAAAACGGCTATTGAGCTTATAGAGCAAATAAAAGAAAAGACTAATAAGACAATACTTATTATAGAGCATCGTTTAGAAGATGTTCTACATTCAAATGTTGATAGAATTATAGTGGTAGATAGAGGAGTTATAAAAGCTGATATAACCCCAAATGAATTATTATCTACTAATATATTAGAAGAAACGGGAATAAGGGAGCCTCTATATATAACTGCCTTAAAATATGCAGGATGTGAAATAACTCCTGAAGTAGAACCAGAACATATAGATACTGTGAAACTTGATACTTATGAAGAAAAATTAAAAGCATGGGTAGATGATGTTAAAGAAGAAGTTGCAGTAACATGTGATGAACCTATTTTAGAACTACAAGATGTAAAGTTTGGTTATAATGAAAAGAAAGAGATTTTACATGGATTATCATTCAAAGTTAATAAGGGTGAAATGGTAAGTATAGTTGGTAAAAATGGTGCAGGAAAATCAACTATTTCAAAGCTTATATGTGGCTTCTACAAACCAACTTCAGGTAAGATATTATTTAACGGAAAAGATATTAAAAATGAAACTATAAAAGAACGTGCTGAAAAAATTGGTATAGTTATGCAAAATCCAAACCAAATGATATCTAAGACTATGATTTTTGATGAGGTAGCTCTAGGACTTAAGGTTAGAGGCGTTAGTGAGGCAGAGATTAAAACAAGAGTATATGAAACGTTAAAGGTATGTGGATTATATGAATTCCGTAATTGGCCAATATCAGCTCTTAGTTATGGGCAAAAGAAACGTGTTACTATAGCATCTATTTTAGTACTTAATCCAGAGGTTATTATTTTAGATGAGCCAACAGCAGGGCAAGACTTTAAGCATTATACAGAAATAATGGAATTCTTAAAAGAGATAAATAATAAAGGTGTAACTATAATTATGATAACTCATGATATGCACCTAATGTTAGAATATACAAATAGAGCTATTGCTTTAGCTGATGGATTAAAGATAGCAGATGATACAGCTGCAAATATTCTTACAGATAGTAAGGTAATAGAGGCTGCAAATCTTAAAGAGACATCAGTTTATGAATTAGCTGTAAAAGCTAATTTAGATAATCCAAGAGAATTTGTTAAAAGATTTATTGACTATGACAGGAGTGTTAGAGCAAAATGAGTGCTATGTTAGAATACCAAGATTTAAAATCCCCTATTCATAAGCTAACAGGAGCAACTAAGCTTATTGCATTAGTATTTTGGGCTTTAGCATCTATGGTTACTTATGATACACGTATACTAGGGGCAATGTTTATATTTAGTATTATTATGTTTAAAGTATCTAAAGTGAAATTTAAAGATATTTCTTTCGTATTATATTTTATTTTAGTATTTTTACTTATAAATAATATTGCTATATTTTTCTTCTCACCTTACGAGGGAGTTGAAATATATAAAACAAGAACGGACCTTTTCCATCTGTTTGGACCATATACAGTAACAACTCAACAATTGTTTTATCAATTTAATGTAACTTTAAAATATTTCTCTATAATACCAATGGCGCTACTATTTATGGTTACTACAAATCCAAGTGAATTTGCAGCATCATTAAATCGTATTGGAGTAAGTTACAAAATATCTTATTCTGTTGCAATAGCATTAAGATATATACCAGATATTCAAAGAGATTATCATGATATATCTTTTGCTCAACAAGCTAGAGGAATAGATATGTCTAAAAAGGCTGGATTAACTAGTCGTGTAAAAAATTCTGCAGCTATAATTATGCCGCTTATATTCTCAAGCTTAGAGAGAATAGAAAGTATAAGTTCTGCTATGGAGCTTAGAGCTTTTGGAAATAATAAAAAGCGTACTTGGTATAGTGGTAGACCTTTTGAAAAGAGAGATTATATAGCTATAGCAATTGTAGTATGTGTATTTATAGCAGCTTTAGTAGCAACTAAGTTAAATGGCGGAAGATTCTTTAACCCATTTTAGAAAGATGGGGCTGTATCAAAATAAATTTTGATATTAGCCGATAAAAAAAGGAGGGTTCGAATTCGAATCCTCCTTTTTGCATATAATATTTTCATGAAAAATAATGTGTGCAAAAAAAATATTATACACATCCATCAATTAGGATTCCCAATTAATTTAGAAATTATTATACCAAAAGATGATTCAGTAAGAACATTATATGAAGTAACGGAGGGATTAAATTATTCAAAATTATATGAAACATACTCTACTGAAGGTAGAAATCCAATGATCTTACCTGAAACATTATTTAGGATAGTTGCTTATGGCTATATGGAAGGTATATATTCTAGTAGAAAGCTTGAAAAAGCTTGTAAAAGAGATATTAACTTTCGTTGGCTTTTGCAAGGGCAAAAGGAACCGAGTCATAATACAATTGCGAGATTTAGAAGTAAAATGTTGGAAGGATGCGTAGAAGACCTATTTTCACAATTTATAATTGAATTAGAAAAAAGAAATGAAATAGAATTTGAAAATTTATTTGTAGATGGTACAAAAATCGAAGCGAATGCTAATAGATATAGTTTTGTTTGGAAAAAAGCTACTGATAAATTTGAAGAGAAATTACAAAATAAAACTCATAAAATATTATTAAACATAAGTTCAGAGCTTGATTTAAATTTAAGTATACCTGATGAAAAGATTTCAGTTGAATATGCATTAGCGGTAAAAGATAAACTTATTGAAATTAAAGAAAAAGAAGGATTAGATTTTGTATATGGAAAAGGCAAAAGAAAAAGTAAACTTCAAAAATATACTGAAGTAATTAATGATTTTATAGAAAAACAAAGTAAATATGATGAATACAATAAAATTTTTAATGGAAGAAATAGTTTTTCAAAAACCGATCATGACGCTACTTTCATGCATATGAAAGAGGATCATATGAAAAATGGTCAGTTGAAGCCAGCATATAATGTTCAAATAGGGGTAGAAGGTGAATATATAGTTGGAATAGATATATCAAGTGAAAGATCAGATCAACTTACCTTTATACCATTTTTAGATAAGTTAGAAAAGAACTTAAATAAAAAATATAAATCTATAACTGCTGACGCAGGATACGAAAGTGAAGAAAACTATACATATTTAGAAAATAATAATCAAAAAGCTTTCATTAAGCCTCAAACATATGAAAAATCAAAAACTAAAAAGTTTAAAAATGATATTAGTAAAAGAGAAAATATGCACTATAACCAAGAGGATGATTACTATATTTGTGCTGCTGGCAAGAAACTACTTCCTAAAGGATTTACTACAAGAAAATCAAAATCAAACTTTAAATCAATAGTAAATATCTACGAATGCGAAAGCTGTTTAGGGTGTGAATATAAAAATAAATGCACAAAAGCTAAGAATAATAGGCAATTACATGTTCCTAAAGAATTTTTAAGATTAAGATCTGAATCATTAGCTAATATAACAACCAAAGAAGGTATACGTTTAAGAATAAATAGATCTATTCAAGTTGAAGGTGCATTTGCAGTAATTAAACAAGATTATGGATTTAGAAGATTTTTAATGAGAGGAAATAAGAAAGTTAGAATAGAATTATTGATAATGGCATTTGCCTATAATGTTAATAAATTGCACAACAAAACTTTACAAGGTCGAAACGGTGAGTTGTTGCACGAGCCGAAAGGTGCATAATAAAAACTATATATGAAAATTATACCAGAAGGCATCTAACCTTCTTTTTGTCATGTAAAAAAACAAAATTAATAGCAATATTTACATAAAAATTAGTGTATAAAATTTTGAACAATTAAAAAGGAGTTGTATTCAGACTGAATTTATTAATTCAATCTGATACAGCTCCTTATTTTTATATATTTCTCATTATAGAACCATTTATAATGGGAATTTCTAAATTTTATGGGAGTAAAAATTTTCTAAAGAATTTAAAAAATATAAAAATTAACTTGATTTATGAATATATTATGTTAAAATGGAATTAGGTCTTGAAACAAAAGACTAAATTATAAATTTAAAATTAAATAAAGGTTCAGATAGATAATATTTTCTCCTAGACTGAGAATTATTAATCCATATGTAATCTTTAATCCTAGGAGGGAATATTCATGACAGATAAGACTTTAGTATGTGTTGATTGTGGAGCTGAATTCGTATTCACAGTAGGAGAACAAGAATTCTACAAAGAAAAAGGATTCGATAACGAGCCAAAGAGATGTTTAGCTTGCAGAAGAGCTAAGAAAGAACAAAACAGAAGATAGTATGTTTTATTTGAAAGAGCTGTAGTTTATAACTACAGTTCTTTTTTTGCGTTAATAATAGAAAAAATAGATATTGAGATATGAGAAGTTTGATAGCTATTTTTATGTAAATTTAAGGGTGTTATTTCAAAATATGTTATAATTAAACAAACATATAAAGAGAGGGAAGAGATTAATGTTTGATTATAGAGAATTTGATGAAATGTTGATTCAAGAGGTAAAGAGCATTTATAAAAAGGAATCTTGGAATGCTTATTTAAAAGATGATGAAAAATTAATAAGAGCATTTAGTAATTCATTATATATATTAGGGGCCTTTGATGAAGATAAGTTAATAGGATTTATTAGATGCGTAGGTGATGGAGAACATATATTGATGATTCAAGATTTGATTGTAAGCCCAGAGTATCAGCAGAAGGGCATAGGGACATATCTTTTTAAAACAATTAAGGACAAGTATAAGGATGTAAGAATGTTTATTGTATTAACTGATATAGAAGATGTAGTTGATAATAAGTTTTATCAATCATTCAAGTTAAGGAGGTTAGATGAGTTCAATATAGTTGGATACATGAGATAGAAAATAGGGGTATATAATAGTATTTAAGGGGAAAGGGAGATTTGTATGTTACTTAAAATAACAGAACTAGTAGATGAGAATTCAAAAAAGTTAATGGATATTTATAGAGAAAGCAATATTGATAATATTAAACATTTTTATCCAAAGATTACGGATATGGAGATAGGAAGACGTAAAGTAGAAAAGACTATGTAAACTATCTTAAAAATGATTTTTTAACAGATAGTGATAGGTGTTGTTATGTATGGGAGGAAAATGGTATATGGGTTAGTGCTTTACGCTTTTATAAGATTAAAGATAAACTATATTATTTAGAGGCACTTGAAACTCATCCAGATTATAGAAAGAAAGGGTTTGCTGAGAAATTAATATGTGGTGTAATAGATAAATTAAAATCAGATGGAGATTTTGAAATAAAAAGCTATACTGGAAAGAAAAATATTGCATCTCAAATGACTCATGAAAAGTGCGGTTTTAAAAGAATAGAGGAAAGAGTATTTGATTACAGTATTAATGAGTATGTCGAAAATGTTATAAATTACATTTATTCTTATGAAGCTCATTAAGATTAAAGTGTTGTGATACTGTTATATATTTAGATTATTCAAGGTTCACATCTTTATATGGTGTATTAAAAAGAGTTATTACAGGGTATGGAAAAAGTAGACCGGATATGGGAGGCAATTGCCCAGAAAGATTTGATTTAGAGTTTTTAAAGTTTGTATGGAAATTTAATAAAAATAATAGAAAGAATTATTATAAGCTTCTAGAAGAAGCGAAAGGTAAGAAGATAATTATTCTAAGAAATAGAAGAGAAACGGCAAAATTTATAAAAGAGTATAGCGAAATAAGAGAGGGAGAGAAGTGAAATAGATGAGAGAAGAATGTTTTAATAAAATTAAAGAAGCAGTTAATAAATTTAAATATTCATCAATGCGATATATTGAATATAACGATATACATGATTATGAAGTATGCTTAGAAAATGTAAATATTATTTTAATATATGGTTTTAATGTTGAAGCAAATATAAATGAATATCATTGGGCAGCAAATAATGTAGAAGATCTAATAAATGTTTTGAAGAATAAAAAGGATTTTTTAATAACATTTATACCTAATGAATGGATTTTTAGACTTGAGGAAGCTGAATTTATAGTTCGTAATGCTTGGCATGATTATTTTATGAATAATCTTAATGATATTGATATTTGTGATGATTTTGATTTTTTAACAGTTGATAGGTGTGAGGAAGCATCAAAAGTAACAATGATGTGTAAAAATCAAAGTAGAGGATTTACAGGACAGACTACTAAGTGGGTTGAAGAATGGATTAATAACACTGAAACATCTGGAGTTAATACAGGAACAAGAAACAATGCTATATTAATTGAGAAAAATGAAGAAGATGAAATAATAGGGATTGTATGTGTAGCTACCTATGGTCATGAAAGTAAAAAAGGACCTACTGTATGGATTAGAGAGGTAGCTGTAAATCCTTCTTATCAGAATAAGGGAATTGGAAGGAGATTGATAATGAAGGCTCTTTCTTACGGAAAAAAATATGGAGCAACACGTGCATTCTTAGCTGCAGATGAATGTAATGATAGAGGTATTCATCTTTATACAAGTATAGGTTTTGAAGCTAGTGAAGATGAAAGTCAGATAGATATGTTGAAGTGAAAATATATTATATAGTTAATACAATTAAAGTGTGGTGATGAAATGGGAAAATATTATTTGTTTAGTGATTTTAGCAAAGAAAACGGCTTTTCACTAATAGCAGATGAGTTTAAAAGGGATTTAAAAGATTATAATAAAATGGTCTTTATTGCATCGGACCCAAGTATAGGAGAAATAACAGATAAATATGCAGAAAAGTATTTAAAGTGGTTTGAGAAAATTGGAATAAACTTTGAAAATAAGGTTGTTTTAGATAATAGATTAGATTCTAAAAAGATGATTAATGAAATAAAAGATGCATCACTTATATACTTAATGGGTGGGACAACTCTGCTACAGATGAAGTTTTTACGTGATAATAGATTAGTTGAGTCTATAGTAAATACAGACTGCTTAATAATTGGATTAAGTGCAGGGGCTATTAATATGGCTAAAACATCAATTTTAACTACTACATGTGGACATGATAAGCAGGAGATTTATAAAGGTATTGGACTATTAGATAAAACAGTAGAACCTCATTTTACTTTAGATAATTTTAACGATGAGTTAAAGGAATTATCATATAAATATTTAATTTATGGAATGTGTGATGAAAGTGCTATCATAGTTCGAGATGATAAATGTACTTATTATGGTGATATATATATCCTTAAGAATGGAACGGCAGAGAAGGTGATTAGTATATAAGAGCTTCCGTTGCAGAAAAAATGTAGCAATATGCAAAAGAAAAGATCATAAATAATAGAATTAAACAGATTTAAGTATGGACTCAGGATGATGGAACAGCTAATAGATGGGATAAAAAGTAGCGGATTATTTAAAGAGAAGCGTATTTAAATGCCTATGTAAAAGGTATTCCAGAAAATGATGTTATAAAAAGATTTATAAATTTAGGTGAAGCCTGGTGAGATATTGGGAGTAAGATGTTTAAATTTTGAAGCTCCTATTGAGAGAAAGGAAGAACTACAGAAAATTTGCTATAGATTACATGAAGTGAGATTATACCAATTATTTTTATAGATTTAATAAAAATAGAGGATAGATACCTAAAGAAGTATTTATTCTCTATTTTTTATTATTTGAAGTAATTAATTTTTCTAGATTTATAATAGATAGGCTTTAATGATAGTTGTTCTGCAAGCATTAAAGCTTCTTTTATATTATTTCCTATAGCTGAAGGGGTATGGGCATCTGAGCCTATAGTTACATATCTCCCACCTAATTCTTTATAGAATTTATAAGTCTCAAATAAAGCCTGTAAAGAAGCAGGATTAGATAATCTTCTTGTGTTTATTTCAATGGCTTTATCCTTTTTTATTAGATTTAAGAATATAGCTTCTACAATTTCTTTATAAGGGTTAATATTTATTTCGTTATTAGGAAAAGGAGCATATCTAAAAAGATAATCTATATGTCCTAAAGAATCAAAGTTATTATAATTTTCAACGCAGTATAACATGTTTTCATAATATCTTTTATAGAAATCATCACTAGGTGGTTTATTATTGTGTAATGTATTATATATATCTAAACCATCAACAGTATGAATAGAACCAAGGATATAATCGAAGTCGTATTTATTAGCAGTAGCTTCATTTTCTAAAAGTGTATTTTGGGTCATGCCAATTTCAATACCTAGTAATAATGAAGCAGATCTATAATTACTATAAGTTTCTAAATATCTTGGAATATCACATTTAAATTCATTTTCTTCAGGATAGTCAAGATCCATATGTTCAGTTAAACATACGCCTAGATTTAGTGACTTTGAAGTATTAATTACTTCACTTATAGACATTTTACTATCACTTGAAAAAATAGTATGCATATGAGTATCAAATATCATTTTTACCTCCAAGTAATTACTTTTATATCTATAGAGTATACCACAAATTACATAAGGTTACCTCCGAATTCAATTCCTGTATTTGAACCTTCTCCAGAGTAGATAAGTGTATTATTTTTTGTATCTACAAGCTCCATTTGGACTTTAGCAGTTAAGGTTTCTTTCACAAATGGAACCATTTGACCATTTTTTGGACCATAGCATAAAATGAAAGAATTAGTATCGGTTATAGTTTTTAGAGAAAGTCTAAGGTTTTTATGTATTACAGTTAGAAGTATATCGTCACTTTCTACCTTGAGGTCTAATTTACTTCTATTCATAGTCGTAAAAGGGAAAAACATATTATCTACAGTAACACCTATTAAAAAACCTCTAAAGTTTTTTAGTGGAAATGGTATTTCTCCTAAAGAACAGGTTATAGTAGCTCTAGAATCCTTAAAAGTATTACTTTGAATCCAAAGCCATTCTACAGGGAAACTACGGCCCCAATTTTTTTCAATATAAACTTTACCATCATTGAAATCAATAATATTATCATTAATACTTAAGGTACCTTTTATATCACCATCTAAAGCACATACCTGACTATAGCATTCCATAAACTTTAAGTAGTTATAAAATCCCATGCTACCTGGATTTATAATAGAATCACTCCATTTAACAAGATTAGAAAACAATAATGAACCTTTAATTTTCAGTTTAGAATTATATAAATCTAAAAAAATCCCATCTAGGGAAAAAGAATTATTAGAAATATTAATTTTTAAGTATGAGTTAGAAGAAAAAAGTCATTTTTATAAAATCTAAAATAATCATATAACACATCTTCTCCTCGAAGTACTTGAATAAAAGAATGTGAGTCGGAAGAAAGGCTTATACCAGGGATAATGGCTAAAGTATATTTTCTATCTTTAGTTACTAATTTATAATACCAGCCTTCAAAAAAGTTATCTTTTTTATTTTTTCCATGATATAAGTTTGGATTACGTATAATACTCATTTTTTCCTCCAATAAAATTATTCTTATAGAGTTAGTCTTATCAAACATAGGATAAATATACAGGGGTATACTATTTGTATAATATAATTTAATGGAAAGGAAGTTATGTATGAATAAATCTTTATGGATAAGTAGTTCACAAGGCGATAGATATGGAGAGTTAGATGAGGATAAAAGAGTTGAATGCTTAATAGTAGGGGGAGGAATTGTTGGAATTACTACAGCATATTTATTATGTAAAAAGGGATATAAGACTACTATTGTAGATGCTGACTATATTGGCTATGGTGCTACTGGTAGAAATACTGGGAAGATAACTCCTCAACATGGAATAAAATACTCTGATATATATAAGCGTTATGGAAGAGATGATGCTAAGAAATATTATGAAGCTAATAAAGAAGCTTTAAAGTTAATTGAGAATATAATAGAAGAGAATAAAATCGAATGTGATTATGAGAAAGCTCCAGCTTATATTTATGCAGAAGATGATAGTGATGGAAAAAAAGTATTGAACGAATTTAATATTTGTAAAGAGATAGGGATTAATTGTGAGTTTATAATGGATATTCCTTTGCCTATTAAATCATCAGGAGCTATAAAGTTTAATGTAGGAGCACAGTTTAATCCTAAGAAGTATATTGATGCTTTAGCAAAAAAAGTAAAAGAGTTAGGCGGGGAAATATATGAGAAATCTCCTATGAAATCTGTAGATGCATATGAAGATAGTATAACAGTACATAGTTTAAATGGGTATGAAATTAAAGCAGATAAACTTATTATAGCTTCACACTATCCATTTTATGATGGATTAAGCTTTTATTTTGCAAGATTAAAACCTGAAAGATCATATGTAGTAGCAGGAGAGTATGATGGTGATTTTCCACAAGCTACATTTATCAATTCATCTACACCAAAGAGAAGTTTAAGAATATATAATGATGGAGAAAGAAGATTTTTATTAATAGCAGGAGAAGGTCATAAAGTTGCTCATAAAACAGAAGAAGACCATTATGGAGCTTTAGAGCAATATGGTAGAGACGTATTTGGTGTTGAAAACTATCAATATAGATGGAGTACACAAGATTATATAACTACAGATAATGTTCCATATATAGGATATTTAAATTCAGTAACAAAGAATATATTGGTAGCAACTGGATTTGCAAAGTGGGGAATGAGTAACGGAACTTTAGCAGGTATTATATTAAGTGATCTTTATATAAAGGGAAAGAGTAAGTATTTAAATACATTTACACCATCAAGGAGCGATGGGTATTTAACAGGAGAATTTTTTAAGGAAAATGCTGATGTAGGAGTTCAATATTTAATTGGAAAACTTAAGATTGCATCTAAAGAGATGCCGGAAAAAGGTTTTGGAAAAGTAGTTATTATTGATAAAGCTAAATTTGGGGTGTATAGGGATGAGAATGATATATTTCATATAGTAGATACAACATGTACACATTTGGGATGTGAATTAAAATGGAATCCATTAGAGAAAAGTTGGGATTGTCCTTGCCATGGTTCAAGATTTGGAATAGATGGTGATATATTAGAAGGACCAGCAACTATTCCTTTAAAACAATATGGAGCAGAGACATATAATGAGATAAATCCAAATTTATTATAATGATAAGTTATAAATGGCAAGTTATAAATTAATGTTGAAACTGCGTGCAGTTTCTTTAAGATTTAAGTTTTCTAAAAATTAATTTTAGTTAAATTTATATTTTAACTTGCCAATTGTAACATTGAAGAAATAATCAATAATTATTTGTTAGTAGATAACGTTTCTTAAATACATCTTTAATTTAAAAATTATTGACTTGGAAACGATTCCGATATAATCTATAAGTGAGACAGAGATATGGGAGGGATAACTATGGAGAAGGTTTATAAATATGGAAGAGGCAACTTTAAAAGTATTGAAGATGGAAATGAATTACTTTGGATGATTGGTAATGGTATTGGTGGGTTTGCTAATCATACTGTTGCTGGTGGAGGAGCACAATGCTTTCATGGATACTTGGTAGCATCTCTAAATGCACCTGTAAATAGAACTTTGATACTTACAAGAACTCAAGAAATAATAGAAATTGATGGAAGAGAATATGATTTAACATCTCAACAATATATAGGAACTTCAAAGAATGGACAAGAATATTTAGAACGATTTGTTTTTGATTCAGTTCCAGAATATATGTATAAAGTTGAAGATATTAATATAAAAAAGACAATTGCTATGGAGTATGGACACAATACTGTAGTTGTTTGCTATGAAATAGAAAATGGATTAGATCAAGCTAAATTAAGAATAGTTCCATTATTTAATTATAGACCATCAACAGATGTTAGTGAAAAAAATGAACTAAAATTTGATATGGCGGTTGATGATAGAAAGTTAACTTTAATACCTGATATAGATAAAGAAAGAGAGATTAAATTCTATACTTCTGAAGGTGAGTTTTATGATAGAAGTTTAATACCAACAAGTATGGCTACACCAAATTACTTAATTGAAGAAAATCATTACTATATGATTGATCATAGAACAGGATTTTTAGGAGTAGATAATCATTACACTCCTTATGAGGTACAGATTGATTTAGAACCTTTCGAAAAGAAGAAGTTTTACATTAAATGTACTATAGAGGAATTAGATAATAAATCAGGATTTGATATTATAAATGAATATAAGCGTAGAGCAGAAAAATTAGTAAGACAAGCCGGTTTAGAGGATAGATTTGCTAATAACCTTGTTAAAGCAGCAGATCACTTTATAGTAAAGAGAGAGAGTACAGGACTTAAAACTGTATTAGCTGGATATCCATGGTTTACTGACTGGGGAAGAGATACTATGATAGCTTTTGAAGGCTTGACTTTAGTTACCAAAAGATTTGATGATGCCAGAGAGATATTAGAATCATTTGCAAGATATATTAAGAATGGACTTGTACCAAATGTGTTCCCGGATAAGAACACAGAACCAGGATATAATACAGTTGATGCTTCTCTTTGGTATTTTCAAGCAGTATATCAGTATTTAAATTATACTGGAAATGAAGAGGATTATAATTTTATTAAAGAAAAGATATATCCAAAGTTAAAAGAAATTTATGAAGCATATTCAACATCTACAGATTTTTCAATAGGTATGGATGAAGATGGATTAATTCATGCTGGTGGAGGATTAGATCAAGTAACTTGGATGGATGTAAGAGTTGGAGATTATGTAGTGACACCTAGACATGGAAAGCCGGTAGAAATTAATGCTTTATGGTTTAATTCGCTAAAGATAATGGAAATACTAGCTAAGGAATTTGGCGAAGACAATACTCAATATAAAGAATTGGCAGCAAAAGTTAAAGAATCTTTTAATAAGAGATTTTGGAATGAAAAAAAAGGGTGTCTCTATGATGTAGTTGATGAAGATGATGATAGAATAAGACCAAATCAAATTTGGGCAGTATCATTACCATTTTCAATATTAGATAGAGAAAAAGAAAAGAGTATAGTAAATGTAGTATATAAACATCTATATGCTACTTATGGATTACGTTCATTATCTTTTATGGATAAAGACTATAAAAATAAATATATAGGTAAGCTTTTTGACAGAGATTGTGCTTATCATATGGGAACAACTTGGGGATTTTTAATAGGTGGATTTATAACTGCTTATTGTAAGGTTAATGATTATTCTAAAGATGCGGTATGGAAAGCTGAGCATATGTGTAAGGTTTTTGAAGATACAATGAGAGATGGTTGTATAAACGGAATAGCAGAGATTTTTGATGGAGATTTTGCATCTACAAGTAGAGGATGTTACTCACAAGCTTGGAGTGTAGCAGAAGTTCTAAGAGCGTATGCTAATGATGTTATGCCATATTTAAATTGCTAAAGTGGGAATTAAAGTTAAATTTGACTAAATTATGTTTGGGTTATAAAATATACTTAGGTACCTAAGAGTAGTGCCTTAAAGTGTTGTTATTAAAAGTGTTATGAGTTTTTTATGAGTTTTGGCTGTAGTTTTATTACTACAGTCTTTTTTTGAGAAAAAAGGTAACAGAATGTTCAACTCAGAAAGTGTAATTGAAATTTTTCAAAGAAGACTATTACCATTTATGCCATCTGGAGTTATCACTTTGACATCAGCAGTTAGCGATGTAAATGGAATAGTCTTTACTATAGATACTTTTTTAGGTAAAATTCTATAGATAGCTTTAGAGATTTTAATATGTTATTAGGTAATTAATATAAAAGAAAATTATATTAATAATATTATTACAGTTGTTGTGTTAATAATGATATATATTACTTTAAAAAAGTACAAAAATTAATAGGCTATTGTATAGAATTGAAATAGGATTTTAACCTAACAACCTCTTCAGTAGTTAATTTTTCTCTATTTCTTTTTTTTGATATAATTTCTTTAAAATCATTAAATTCATCTTCTGTTAGTTTTGACTTGAATACTATATCTTTTAATGTAGCCATTTGTTCAATATCTTCTTTGTCTAATCTGTTATTTGTAATCATTTTATTTTGGATATCATCTAAAATCTTTTTTTCATTTTCATTTAAAAGTTTTATATTATTTTCAGTCCAAAAAATATCTATATATTTACTATTTGAACTATCATCATCAGTGTAAAATGAATTGAATTCATCATCACAAGTGCAAGGTAAATTAAAAGAAGCATTAGGTTTTAAAAATGGATTAAAAAAACTAAAACTTTCTATGATTAATAATATTAGTATTATAGTAGTAAATTTTCTTTTAAGCATTCAACATCACTCCTCTAAAAATATTATCTCTCATAATTTGCTATATTATTTAAAATTATATAATTATTAAAATAAAAAGTTCTGCTACATATATGTAGTAGAACTTTTTAAGAATATAAATTAATAGTCATATTAAGAAATTTTAATACTTTTATATAAATAAAATGTTACCGTATATTTGATAATATGATATCAGTTATATATAGGATTATAATTATTGATCCTTTGAATCTCTGCAAGGAGTTTTGCATTTATTTTTATCTTTGTCATGATCTTTATCATGTTTATCTTCATCATGATCTTTATGATGATGTTTATCTTTTTTATCTTTTTTATCTTTACATTTCTTATCTTTTTTAGTTTCCTTTTCTTCCTTAGTTTCTGCATCCTTCTTATTAGAAGTTTTATCCTCTTTGCACTTTGGTTTTATTTCTTTAGTAGGAGCAGCTGGTGTTTGCTCTTCAGTCTTAGTAGAATCTTTAGGTTTTTCTCCACAAGGTTTTTTCTTCATATCTTCTGCTGGTTTTTGTTCTTTAGCAGGAGTAGCAGGAGTTTGTTCTTTCTCCATAGTTTTTTTGTTCATATCCTCTTTAGGTTTTTCTTCCTTAGCAGGAGTAGATGGTACTACCTTTTTAGAATTATCCTCACAAGGTTTCTTCTTCATATCCTCTGCAGGCTTTTGTTCTTTAGCAGGAGAAGATGGTTTTTCTTCTTTTTTAGACTCCCTATCTCCACCTTTATCGGAGTTTGTTGAAGGGTTTGAGACTTCAACAGGTTTTAGCTCTGAAACTTTAATTGTTGCTGAAGGCATAGATATTAAAGTCTCAGAAGCGATAACTAAAGACAATAACATAAGTGATAAATTTTTTTTCTTCATAATATTCCTCCTTTGTTTTGACAGGATAATTATTAGCCTGTCATATATGTTTATTATGTGAAAAAGTCGCAAATATTAATAAGGTAAATAATTGGTTAAAGGATATAAATTGCTAATTAATTTGGAATTATATTCAAAAATAAAATATATTAATATTTAACATATTTAGGGAATAAAATATGTTATAATAAAATAGGAATTATTTAAAAATAGAAACCATTTAAGCAAGAAATCGGAACCGTTTCCGAAAAACTTAAGAAAGAGTTGAGGAGTATAGAATGAAAATGAGAGAAATTGTAGATGTGAATAAGTATTTTGAAAGTAAAGAGTTTCAAAAATTATATAATTATGATGGTGAATTAGGAGCAATTTATTCTAAAGAAAAAACAAAATTTATATTATGGGCACCTACTGCAGATGAAGTTAAAATTGCTTTTTATGGAAATAATCCTTATGACTATGAATGTGAAGCTAAAAAAATATTAAAGATGAATAAAAGCATTAAAGGAAGTTGGACTTTAGAAGTAGACGGGGATTTAAGTGGAGAATTTTATAATTATATAGTTTATATAGATAAAAACGAAAATGTATTGGTAGATCCATATGCAAAAGCTGTAGGTGTAAATGGAAATAGATCTATGGTAATAGATTTAGAAGCTACAAATCCAGAACAATGGGATGAAGATAAGAAGCCAGAACTAAATAATTGGACAGACTCCATAATATATGAGGTTCATGTAAGAGATTTTACAATAGATGAATCATCAGGAATAGAAGCTAGTATCAGAGGAAAATTTAAAGGCTTTATAGAGGATAAGACACCATTAAATCATTTAAAGGAGATGGGATTTACTCATATTCATCTTTTACCATCTTTTGATTATGCATCAGTAGATGAAACTAAACTTCATTTACCACAATATAATTGGGGATATGATCCTAAAAATTATAACGTTCCAGAAGGTTCATATTCAACAAATCCTTATAAAGGAGAAGTTAGAATAAAAGAGTTTAAGGAATTAGTGCAAAAGTTACACAGAGAAGGATTAAGAGTTGTTATGGATGTAGTATATAATCATACTTTTGACTTAAATTCATTTCTAAATTTGGCTGTGCCTAAATATTATTATAGAGCAGATGAAGATGGTAATTACACAGATGGTTCTGCTTGTGGAAACGAAACTGCTTCAGATAGATATATGTTTAGAAAGTATATGGTAGATTCGGTAGTTTATTGGGCTAAGGAGTATCATATAGATGGGTTTAGATTTGATCTTATGGGATTACATGATATTGAAACAATGAAGGAAATTAGAAGAGAATTAGATAAAATAGATAAATCTATAATAATATATGGTGAAGGATGGGCAGGTGGTCCAACTCCTCTAGCAGATGAAAAAGCTGCATTAAAGAAAAATACTTTTAAATATAACGATTTGCAAATAGCTGCTTTTAGTGATGATTGTAGAGATGGAATAAAAGGACATGTTTTTTATGAAGAAGAAGCTGGATTTGTAAATGGAGGCAAAGATTTAGAAGAAGCTATAAAATTCTCAGTAGTAGCATCTACTAAGCATCCACAAGTTGATGTAAATAAGGCTATGTACGCTAGAAATTTTTGGGCTAACGAACCTTATCAAACTATAACTTATGCATCAGCCCATGACAATTTAACATTATGGGACAAACTACAAACAGTGAATAAAGATGTATCAGAAGATGAGCTTATAAAGATGAATAAATTAGCGGCAGCAATAGTCTTAACATCACAAGGTATAAGCTTTATTCATGCTGGGGAAGAAATAGCTAGAACTAAGATGGATGAAGAAGGAAATTTAATAGAAAACAGCTTTAAGTCATCTGATTATGTAAATAAACTAAGATGGGAAAGAAGAAACACGTATAAAGAATTAATGGAGTATTATAAAGGATTAATTAAATTAAGAAAAAGATATAAAGCTTTTAGAATGGATTCAAATAGTGATATTCAAGAGAATATTAAATTTTTAGAAAAAGGAAAAGAATTCACAGATAGTAATGTAGTTGCATATATATTAAATACTAAAGGGAAAATAGATGAAGAAAATGATATTTTAGTAATTTTCAATAGTAATAATAGAGATGTACATGTTAACATACCACATGGAAAGTGGAGTTTAGTTGTAAATGAAGAAAAAGCAGGGATAGAAGAAATAAAGGAAATTAGGGATAGTGAGCTAAAGGTGAAAGCAAAATCAGCTTACGTACTTATAGCTAAATAATTTTTAACTTTAGAAGATATGAGGTTTCATATCTTCTAAAGTAAATATATAAAATTGGGGTGAGAATATGGGTGTTAATATGATAGTATACCAACTTGTAAACGAGTACAAAAAGTTTGATGAGGTATTATCAATAACTTTAACAGGGTCAGGGGCTAGTGGGAAAAATGATTTTTTTTATGATATAGATATAGAGGTGATATTAAAGGCTGAAATTGATGCTAATAGGCGGAGTAAAGCGTTAAAAAAGTTTTCAGATACTATAGAAACTATTAGCGGAAAATATGGAGAAAAAGATATTTTTATATTAAGAAATTCTACAACAGAAATAGATGTAAGTTATTATACGCTAGATACTTTAAAGGATAATTTATTCGATGTAATTGACAATTGTAAAGCCTCTGTAGGCTATACAACATGTTTATGGAAGGTGGTTTCAGGAGCTTTTATAGCTTACGATAAGGAAAATACTTTTAAGAATCTTCAAAAAAAATATAGAGTAGCTTATCCGCAGAAGCTAAAACTAAATATAGTAGATAAAAATTATTATTTATTAAGAGATAGTATATCATCTTATTATAATCAGATAGATAAAGCTATACATACAGGAGATTTAATAAGCGTAAGTTATAAGGTATGTAAGTTTTTAGATAGTTACTTTGATGTAGTATTTGCTGTTAATGAGATGCCACATCCTGGAGATAAGAGGTTGGTATCAATAATTAATTCAAGGTGTAAAAAGATACCTAGATTCCTGACTGAGGGTGTGAATAGATTAATAGAGAATTCATGTAAATGTGATAAAGAGATATTGAAAAATATGGATGATATCGTTGATGATCTTAAAGAATTTTTACATGAAGAAGGAATTAGAGTTAGTTAAAATTAGGAGTTAATAATTTAGATTAAAACTTAATAGGTAGATTTCTAAACTAGAAATTAAATAAATCCAGCATATGCTGGATTTATTTAATTACGTTTTATTATAAATGGATAAGTAGTTTATTTGGTTTTAGGATTGTTTTTACATTCTTTGCAAAATCCATAAATTTCAAGTTTGTGACTTGTAATTGTAAAACCTAAAGTATCTTCTAATTCTGATTCATAAGTATGTAGAGGGCAACCAGATATAGGAAATACTTTTTTGCATCCATTACATATAAGATAATGTTTATGTTGCATATCGTTCATTTCATAACAAGTCTTATTAGTTTCTTCGAAAATAAACTTATTTATTAAAGAATTAGCAACTAATGTATCTAAAATTCTATAAATGGATGATAAATTTATAGAGATATTTCTTTGTTTAAGAATAATATAAATATCTTCAGCAGTAACTGGTCTTTTACTGCTTTCAATAACCTCTAATACTGAATTTCTATGCTTAGTAACCTTAAGGCCTTTACATTTTAGTAAATTGCTAAAATTAGGTTTATTATTCAAAATCCCCATCCTTTCAAAGTATCATAGCATTATAATAACATCTTATAGGCTTTAGGATAAAGTGCTTTAATAAAATTATATAAATTTTTGCTTATAACCTAAAGTAATAAAGAACATAATTGCTGAAATCAATACTATAGTTGCACCAGTAACAGTGTTTAAGTAGTAAGATAGTATTAAACCTATAATTCCTGACAATAAAGAAATTATAATTGATATCAAGTGATATTGACGTATATTCTTTGAAACATTACGTGCTGCAGCTGCTGGTAAAACTAAAAGTGAATTAATTATTAAAAGTCCTACCCAGTTAACAGTTATAGTTACAACAACTGCAATAGTTATAGTAAATAATAATTCAATTAGCAATGTGTTAGTACCACGACTTTTAGCTAGTGAACTATTTATACTAACTAAAAGAAGTTTATTAAATATAAATGACCAAACTAATAAAATTATTATAAATAATACTACTAACATAAATATTTCTTTAGGTGTAATACTTAATAAATCACCAACTAAATAAGATGAAAATTTATTCATATTACCACCTAAACTCATAAGAACCAAACCTAAAGCAATAGCAATTGATGAAAATACTCCTATTATAGTATCTGTTGATGAATTACCTTTATTTTTTATTAAAGTAATAGCTATTGCAAAAAAGATGGAAAATATAGTAGCTCCCCATGTTGGGCTTATTCCACCTACTAGAATTCCTATTGCTATTCCAGTAAAAGCACCGTGCCCTAAAGAATCGGCAAAGAAAGCCATTTTATTATTTACTACCATAGTACCAAGTATTCCAAATAAAGGAGTAACTAATAAAACTGCGATTAATGCATTTTTCATAAAATCATAATGTACCCATTGAAATGGGAGTATAAAGTCTATAAATCCATATAAAGATTCTAGCATTATTTTTTACCTCCTTTACTCTTAGAATCGCCTTCTTCATACCAAGACAATCCGAAAATTTTACTTGTAGTTTTATTTGTAAATACTTCTTTAGGAGTTCCACTACAAAGAACAGAACCTTTTAATAAAACAACCTTATCTGCATATTTAGCAACTAAGTCTAAATCATGAGACACTAGTATAATAGATAAATCATACTTAGATTTTACGTCCATTAATATATCATAGAATAACTCAAGACCGTTTTGATCTATTCCAGATACAGGTTCATCGAGAAGTAGAATATTAGGCATTGGATCTAAAGCTAATGCTAATAAAACTCTTTGAAGTTCACCACCGGATAAAGCTCCTAGTTTTCTATCTATTAAGTATTCTGCTTTTACTCTAGAAAGACTTTCAGAGACTTTTTCTCTATATTTTTTTGATGAGTATAACCAAACAGGGACTTTTGAGTTGCAAGCTATGAATAAATCAAGAACACTTGCAGGAGTACTTAAATCAAAATTTAAATATTGAGGTACATAACCAATAATAGGGCTTGATACTCCTTTAGATGAAGTACCAACATAAGTTAATTTTCCAGTGTGCTTAATTTCTCCTAATAAAGCTTTTAAAAGTGTACTCTTACCAGCACCGTTAGGCCCTATAATAGAAGTTAACTCTCCACAATGAAAGTGTAGATTTATATTTTTTAAAATTTCATTTGTACCTATAGTAACAGATAAGTTTTCAACTTTTGTACAGCAAAAATCAGAGCATTTGTTGTTATTAGTATAATTTGAATTTTCCATTATTTTAACGCCTCTTTTAAAGTTTCAAGATTTTGTTCCATTTTAGTTATATAATCGTCGTAAGCATCAGATGTTGAATCACCTGTTACAATAGGGTCTAGGGTATAAAGTGGAATACCTGTTTCATTTGAAATTGTAGTGGCAGCTTTAGCAGCATATTGTGGTTCTGTAAATAAAGCTTTTACATTATTATTTTTTGCAATTTCAATAGTTTCCTCTAATTGTTTTGGTGATGGTTCTGTTCCTGGCTCAACTTCAACGACACCAACTATATTTAAGTTAAACTCTTCAGCAAAGTAAGGAAATGCTTCATGGAAAGTTATTATATTACGATTTGGAAGAGTATCTATTACTTCATGCATTTCAGTTTTTAAAGCTTCAAGCTTTGATATGTATTCTTTTGCATTAGCTTCGTATTTATCAGCATTATCAGGATCATATTTAGCTAATCCATCTGCTATATTTTGTACTTGCTTTATATTGTTACTTATGCTGACCCAAACATGAGGATTATCTTCGTGATCATGATCATCAGCATGAGTTTCTTCTTCATCGTGGTTATGATTTTCATCATCATGACTATGTTCTTCACCATCAGCAGTTAATAACTTAATTCCTTCGCTAGAATCAACTATATCTAAATCTTTTTCATTAGATATAACTTTATCAAGGAAACCTTCCATTCCAGCACCATTTACTACGAAGATATCTGCTGAAGATAAAGTTTTTAAATCTTCTGGAGATAATTGATAATCATGTAGACAACCAGTTTGTGCTTTTGTCATATTAATTAATTTTACGTTAGGAACATCTTTAATAATATTAAGGGTTGATATATATATTGGATAAAAAGATGTAACTATAGTTATTTCGTTAGAATCATTTATGGATTCGGTATTTTTAGAGCTACACCCCATAAGTGCTACTAATGTAATAATTAATAAGGATAATATTTTTGTATACTTTTTTTTCATACTTGTCCTCCTAAATTCAAATGAGAATAGTTTGCATTTATAAGTATATTATACACTTTTTTAGGAAAAGGTAAAGATAAAATATAACGCCAAATTTCTGAATTATAATTAAAAAAAATAAAAAAACGTTCGTTAAAAAGGTTGAAAAATGTCGAATTTATAGTATTATAGTATGTGCACAAAAAAATTATAAAGGTGGAGAACTATGGATAAGTTTTTTAAACTTAAAGAAAACAATACTAATGTAAGGACAGAAGTAGTTGCAGGTATTACAACATTTATGACAATGGCTTATATATTAATAGTAAATCCAAGTATATTGTCAGCAGCAGGTATGGATCAAGGTGCAGTATTTACAGCTACAGCGGTTTCAGCGATAATAGGAACATTAATAATGGGGCTTTATGCTAAACTTCCATTTGCTCAAGCACCAGGTATGGGCTTAAATGCATTCTTTGCATTTACAGTAGTTTTAGGAATGGGATATTCATATCAATTTGCTTTAACAGCAGTTTTATTAGAAGGATTAATTTTTATTGTTTTAACAATATTTAATGTAAGAGAAGCAATAGTAGATTCAATTCCAGCTAATATAAAAAAAGCGATTTCAGTAGGGATAGGTTTATTTATAGCTTTAATAGGATTAGAAGGTGCAGGAGTAGTAGTTCATCCTGCAGATGGAGGTACTATAGTAGCTTTAGGAAATATAACATCAGGCCCAGGGCTTTTAGCTATAATAGGAATAGTAATAACAGGAATATTAGTAGCTAGAAAAGTTAAAGGAGCATTATTCTTAGGAATGGTTATAACTACAATAATAGGTATTCCTATGGGAGTAACTCAAATGCCAAGTGCTATAGTAAGCATGCCACCTTCAATATCAAGTACATTTATGCAATTTGAGTGGCATAATATATTTAGTTTTGATATGGTGATAGTGTTATTTACATTATTATTTATGGATATGTTTGATACTATAGGTACTTTAGTAGGTGTTGCTACAAAGGCTAAGATGTTAGATGAAGATGGTAAGGTTCCAAACATTAAAAAAGCTCTTTTTGCAGATGCTATAGGGACAACAGTTGGAGCTTGTTTAGGAACTAGTACAGTAAGTACTTTCGTTGAGAGTGCAGCTGGGGTAGCAGAAGGTGGGAGAACTGGATTAACAGCAGTTTCAACAGCTGTTATGTTTGGAATATCATTATTCTTTGCACCATTATTTGGAATGATTACACCAGCAGTAACAGCATCGGCTTTAGTAATAGTTGGATTATTTATGATTGAGACTATAAAAGAGATTAATTTAGAAGATTATACAGAAGCTGTGCCAGCATTCTTAACAATCATAATGATGCCATTTGCATATTCAATATCAGATGGTATAGTATTTGGAGTAATTTCATACATAGCATTAAAATTATTTTCAGGGAAATATAGAGATATTTCACTTACAACGGTGATAGTTGCTATAATTTTTGTGTTGAAATTTGTTTTAGTATAAACATTTATTATAATTAACAATTAAATTATAATTGTTAACTTTCAGGTAAGTAAATTATGGCATAATAATTTATTTGAATTATCCTCATACTAAGAATGAAGTAGGAGGTGATTCTATGGCAAAGAAAGGTCAAAGAGCAACTTGGGAAAATGATAATTTTCAAGCGCCAAAGAAAAATGGTGTGCCACCAGTTCCGGCAATAAGTAATCAAAAAAAACATGATTAATAATTATAAATTAAGCTAAAGTATAGATATACTTTAGCTTAATTTGTATAATATATAGTGAGTTGATATAAAAAGGGTGATGTTATGAAGATAGCTATTTGCTCCGATATTCATGGAAATATTGAAGCTTTTAATAGATTTTTAGAAGTAATAAATGCTGAAGGGATAAAGAAAGTTTTAAATTTAGGTGATTTTGTTAGAGGAAAAGATCCAGATAAAATAATGGATTATATAATGAATGATTCAAGATTTGAAAGTATAACAGGAAATCATGATGAAGCATACTGTTTGGAGATAGAAAAAAGTGCAACAGAAATAGATAAAAAATATATCGAATGGATAAAGACTCAACCAGGTGAGCGAGTTGTTGAGATTGAAGGTAAAAAAATTCTTATGGTACATAGCAGACCAACTTCAAATAAGTGTGCGCCTTTAATGTATAATGGTGGAACATTCAATGAGTTTATGGATGATTATCCAGATGGAATGGACCTAGTATGTTTTGGACATACTCATATACAGCTATTTATAGAGAACTTTTATGGTAAAAAAATATTAAATCCAGGTTCTTTAGGATTAGCTATTGGAGGAAAGGTTAATTTTGCTATAATTGAAATAGATAATGATGATTTTACATGTAAACTTTATAAGATATAGGGGAGAGGTAGAGATGGATAGAGAAACTATTTTAAATATGGATCCACATATGTTGGTTAGTATATTAAATCTAAAGCTTAGAGATTTTTACTCATCTTTAGATATGTTTTGTGATGATATGAATATTGATAAAAGTGAATTGGAAGATAAATTAAATAAATCAGGTTATTTTTATCAAAGTGGTATAAATCAATTTAAGTAGAGGTAAAAATAGTAGTAATTTAAATAAACTTTAATAGATTTTAAATTATCCTTAATGTATAATGAAATATATTATATTTTAAAATATCAATTGAAAGGATTGAGATTTAGATATGGGAATTAAAAAAACAGGAAAAATAGCAATATTACTAGCTGCAAGTGCTGCATTAGTTGCTAGTTTAGTTAATGATAAAAAGCAAAAAGAAAAGCAAAATGAAAATTAATTAATTTAAATTAGTTTATTATTTGGCAATGTGATTAAATAAAAAAGACGATTTTCGTCTTTTTATTTTTTGTATTAAGTTAAGAGGTGGGAGAAGATGAAGAAAAAAATAGATTTAGTCTCTGGAAATATATTCAGAACTTTATTTACATTATCTTTACCAATACTAGGAACGTCATTTATTCAAATGGCTTATAGTATGGTAGATATGATTTGGATAGGTAGAGTTGGAAGTGCAGCAGTTGCTGCTATTGGAACTGCAGGTTTTTTCACTTGGTTTGGTAGTTCTTTAGTTTTAGTAACTAGAACAGGAGCAGAGGTAGGTGTATCACAAGCTGTTGGAAAGAAAGATAATACCTTAAGAGAAAAGTATGTTTATAATAGTTTGACAATGGCTATTATTATTGCAATTATATATACTTTAATACTTTTAATTTTTAGAAATGGATTGATAGGATTTTTTAATCTAAATGATCCTGACATAATATCTATGGCTATCAACTATCTAATAATAATAAGTGTAGGAATGATATTCTCTTTTTTAAATCCACAATTTACTGGAATAATTACTGCAGAAGGGAATAGTAAAACACCGTTTATAGCAAATACCATAGGATTAGTTATAAATATAATTTTAGATCCAATACTAATATTTGGACTTGGTCCTATAAAGCCTTTAGGAGTAGTAGGAGCAGCTGTTGCAACTGTATTTGCACAGTTTATAGTAACAGCAATATTTATATATGTATTTATAAAAGAAGGATATAAGTTAAAGGTTTGGGACAAGAAGTATTTAGACTTTAGATGTATTAAAGAAATAACTAAATGGGGAACTCCTAATGCATTACAAAATTGTTTATTTTCATTCTTTGGGATGTTAATAGGAAGAATAGTTGCAACATGGGGACCAGTACCGATAGCTGTTCAAAAGGTTGGATCTCAAATTGAATCTATTTCTTGGATGACAGCAGGAGGATTTGCATCTGCATTAACAGCTTTTACAGGTCAAAATTATGGAGCTCAAAAGTATAAGAGAGTTGAAGATGGATATAAGTATACATTAATATTATCATTAGCACTTGGAGTATTGACTTCTTTTCTTCTAATAGTATTTGGAAAACAAATATTCTCTATATTTATTCAAGAGCAAGATGCAATAATACAAGGTGCTGACTACCTGAAAATATTAGGATATTCACAATTGTTTATGTGTATAGAAATAACTACAGCAGGAGCATTCTTTGGAGTTGGGAAGACAATACCTCCTTCAGTAATCGGGATAGTTTTCACAGGGCTAAGAATACCACTAGCGATATATTTATCACAAGCAAGTCTACTTGGAATAAATGGAGTTTGGTGGGCTATAAGTTTAACTAGTATCTTTAAAGGTGTAATATTAGTTACATTATTTATATTTATGGTTCTTAAGCCTATCAAGCAAAGAAGGATGGAAGTTGCGTAGTAACAAGATGGTATAAAGAAGATAAATTCATAATTGAAATAAAGTGCGAAGCACTTTGGGCAAAAGTTTGACTTCGTCAAAGTCCAAAAGGTCACTTTGTGACGGCCAAAAGATTTACAATAACCAAGAGTAATAACTTAGAGTTAAAAAAGCTTTTGAACGTTTACAAAGTAAATCATTTGGACTGCCATAGGCACTTTTGGACTCGACGCAGTCGACTTTTGGACTACGCACTTAGTACGCACTTTATTTCTTTAGTCTATAAAGTTCTGGTGTTTCTTCTGTTATCTTTTTAAAAGTATATCCTTTATCTTTATAATATTTGATTATTTGAGGTAATGCTTGTGGTGATGTTTTATTAACATTTGCACAATGCATTAATAAAATTATTGAATCTTTATCTGATATTGCATGAGAGTATATTGAGTCTGGTGATGATTTTGGATTAGCGCCATCTAATGTATCTTGAGTCCAATCATAGATTTTAAAGCCATGATTATGAACAAGATCAACCATTGATGATGTTAGCTTATAAGTATTATTTGTAGATCCAAATGGAAACCTCAAGATAGTATAAGTTTCACCAGTTACATCATATAATCTTTTTTGCACTTTTAGCATTTCGTTTATAAATCCATCGTTACTTGAATATAGATTATTTCTTTCATGGGTATAGCTATGTAATCCGATGCTATGTCCTTCATCTCTCATTCTTAGGATAAGATCTTCTTGATTATCTATTTGATTACCTATAATAAAGAAAGTAGCAGGTACGCCTTCTGCTTTAAGTATGTCTAAAACCTCGGTAGTAACTTTTCCACTAGGACCATCATCAAAGGTAAGGTATATCTCTTTTTCCTTTGCCTCTCTAGGTTCATCATCACAAAAAACAGAACTAGGAATGCTAAGCAATAATATAGAGATAAATAAAATGGTAAGATATTTGTAAAAATAAGAATTTTTCATATTATTTATAGCTCCTTTCAAAATAATTATAAGCTTAGTATGTACTATTAAAAAAATAAAATTAAAATACAAATAAAAAAATGTTGCAAAAATAATGTACGTTTAATATAATGAGTAAGAAAATAGTCTTTAAATTGATCCAGAGAGATCGGTAAGAAATAAAAGTGAGCATATAATTTTACGGGATTATTATAGCTTCTTACCGATGGTAAGGAGCTTTTTATATTGCCTTTAAAAGCAGTCCAGAGAGGCTGAAAAGGGAGAAAGTTTAATTTCTCCTTAAAAAATGTAAGGAGGGTGCGATTATGGCACAAATAACTGAAAAATTAACAACAGAAAAAAGTAGTGTAAGAAAAGTAACAGAAGGATTAATGAATGGGGTTTTAGCAATTCAACATCTTATAGCGATGTTTGGTGCAACTGTTTTAGTACCAATTTTAACAGGATTAGATCCATCAGTAGCACTATTCTCAGCAGGTATAGGAACACTTATATTCCATGCATGTACTAAAGGAAAGGTTCCAGTATTTCTTGGTTCATCATTTGCATTTATACCAGTAATCGTTGCTGTAGGAGCACAATTTAATGGAGATTTAAGATATGCACAAGGTGGAATGGTTATAGTAGGATTAATATATATAGCACTTTCATTCTTAATAAAAAAAGTGGGATTAGATAAAATAAGAAAAGTTTTACCAGCTAGAGTTGTAGGACCAATGATTATGGTTATTGGATTAAATTTAATACCAACAGCTTTAGATATGGCAGGTGTTAATAGCTTAGCTGCTGGACAAGCAGGTGCTGCAACAACAGTAATGGTAGCAATAGTAACTTTAGCAGTAACATTAATAATAAAGACATTTGGAAAAGGATTCTTAAAACAGGTAGCAATTTTAATAGGTGTAGCTGTTGGATATTGCATAAGTTTAGTATTAAATCTTGTAGATGTAGCAGCGATTCAAAATGCTAGCATTATAGCAGTACCAAACTTCACATTACCAAAGTTTGATATGGCAGCAATATTAATAGTAGTACCAGTAGTATTAGCAGTAGTAATGGAGCACGTTGGAGATATAACTACAAATGGAGAAGTTGTAGGAAAGAACTTTGTTGAAGATCCAGGATTAAATAGAACATTATTAGGTGATGGATTAGCTACTTTAGCAGCATCATTTGTTGGGGGACCTGCAAATACAACTTATGGTGAAAATACAGGTGTATTAGCTATAACTAAAAATTATAACCCAGCAATATTAAGATTAGCAGCAGTATTCGCAATAATATTAAGTTTTGTTGATAAAGTTGGTGCAGCTATAAGAACTATACCAAGCTCAGTAATGGGTGGAATTAGTTTAATGTTATTCTCAATGATAGCTATAGTTGGGGTACAAACTATAAAGAGAGAAAAAGTTAAATTAAACATAGTAAATTTAATTATAATGGGAACTATTCTTTTAATAGGACTTTCAGGAAATATATTTGGTAAAGCTATAGGAATACAAATAACAGAAGCAGTGAGCATATCAGGATTAAGTTTAGCAAGTATAGTAGGTGTACTACTAAATGTTATAGTTTCTAGATTTGAATAAATGATATATATAATAGATAAAAAAGCGAAGAGTTTGTTCTTCGCTTTTTTGTTTTTTAGTATATCATTGATATTATTTGTCTTATTATCTATAAATATGGTACAATTAATTTGTAAAATATTAAAAAATATGGATAAAAAATATAGATTTTAAGGGGTGAAAAATATTTTAGATGGAGCTATTGTTTTTATTATAAGTGTATTTATTTTATTTAGTAATGAAGTTTATTATTTAAAATTATTTGGAATACTTGCTATTGCAATTATAATCTATATTAATCAAAGAAGAAAAAGTGAAATAAGACAAAAGGAAAACGAGCTTAAAATTAATACAGAGAGATATATTATGGCTATCGAAGCTATGGATGGAGCTGTATGGGAATGGGATGAAAAGTCAGAAAAAATATATATTTCTAATATGATGACTTCTTTATTAAGTTTAGATAGTAATTATTTAGATCGAGAAGAGTGGTACAAGTATATAGTCGAAGAAGATAGAGAAAGAGTAAAACAAGAAATAGATAATATTTGTATTAATAGATTAAAAAGTGATTTAATGCTTTCATATAGAGTTAAGGATATTGAGGGAGATGTTAAATATCTTTCTTATAAGGCTAAAGGAAAGTTAAAAGGTGGAGTTTTTTACTTAACAGGAGTTTTAACTGATATAACAAAGAAAAGAATTACAGATATAGTAATGAGAGATAAGTATGAAAAATATAAACAGGTTATAGAAGGTTCCAAAGATATAGTTTTTTGCATTAATTTTAAAAAAGGATTAATAAGTTTTGATAGTAAGATAAAAAAGTACATAAAGGCAGAAGATGAAAATGGAGAAGTTATAATTTTTTATAATGAATGGTTAAATTGTATTTATTCTGGGGATAAGGATAATTATTCGAGAGCTGTAAATAAGGTGCTTCTTGATTCGAAAAGTGAATTTTATGAGATGGAATATAGGATATTGACTAAAGATAATAATATAATATGGTTAAATAGCAAAGGCAAAAAAGTAAAGCTAGATAATGGTGAGATATATATTTATGGATCTTTATCAGATATAACTCAAAGAAAACAAAGTGAAATTGAAATACACTTTATGAGCTATTATGATGATGTTACAGGTATACCTAATAGAAGATATTTTATGAAAGAATTAGAGATAGCTTTAGATAGATGTACTGAAAATGATAAATTAGCTTTAGTTTTTATAGATTTGGATAACTTTAAAATTATAAATGATACATATGGACATTATATAGGTGATTTAGCACTTAAAGGTGTGTGCGAAAAACTTTATAGTGTATTGAAAACAGATAATATTTTAGCTAGATTTGGTGGAGATGAGTTTATACTTATAATAGAAAACATTAGTGATTTATCTAAAGTAAAAACAATTTTAGACAATGTATTAAATGAATTTAAGAAACCCCTTAAAATCGATAATAAAGATATTTACTGTGCTTTTAGTATAGGGGTAAGTATTTATCCTGATAATGCTAATTCTATAGATTCATTATTGAAGTATGCAGATATAGCTATGTATATAGCGAAGGAGAATGGAAAGAATAGATATGAGTTTTTCCACGAAAATATTTTAAGTTTAATGAATAGAGAATTTGAAATTGAGAAATTTTTAAGAACAGCAATAGATAAAGATGAAATTTATTTAAACTTTCAACCTAAAGTATCTTTAGTTAATGATAATGTTGATGGATTTGAAATATTAGTAAGATGGAAGAACAAAAAATTAGGAGTAGTTCCACCAAATCAATTTATACCCATTGCAGAAAGTAATGGAATGATTATTGATATTGGAAGAGTTATAATTGATAGAAGTTTTAAAAAGTGTAAGGAATTAAGTTTAATAGTTAAGGAAAGATTTAATTTTGCAATAAATATATCAGACATACAATTGAGAGATGAAAACTTTATTGATTTTGTTAGTGAGAAGTTAAATGAGTATGATATCTCACCAGAGTATATAGAATTTGAGATTACTGAAAGTGTTATAATGCAATCAGTATCTAAGAATATAGATACTATTTTAAAGTTAAAGGAGCTTGGGATAACTATAGCTCTTGATGATTTTGGGACAGGATATTCATCTTTAAATTATTTGAGAAGACTTCCTATTGATGTTTTAAAAATTGATAAAAGTTTCATTGATGGAATAGGATTAGATAAAAAGAGTGATAAGATTGCCAAAAGTATAATAGAGTTAGCGCATAGTTTAAACTTAAAAGTGGTAGCAGAAGGCGTAGAAAATAAGGAACAGTTTAATTATTTAAATTATATTAATTGTGACATAATTCAAGGATATTATTTTAGTAAACCAACAGAATTTGATGAAATAAAAGATATGCTTTTAATATAATAAAAAGTGCACAAAAAAACCTCTAAATGCGTATTATGTCAATATACGGCATTTTGGAGGTTTTTTATGAAAATAAGAATAGATGATGATTATGATAAGGATGATTTAGAAAAATTTAATATCATTGCTAATGATTATAAATATAGAAATGATGAACAGCAAGATGATATTTTAAAAGGTAATGTTATTGAGGCAACTTTCCAAGAGGTAGAGATGGATAATAAAGACTGCTCAAAAGATTATTCTAAAGAGTATTACAAAGATTATGAAAATTACTATATGAATTACGAAGAGAGAGAAAATAATGATGAAGATGAAGAGGGATTGGGAAAGATAACAGTAATCTCTAGGTTGGCAAATAAAAATAGAACATTAATATCATCAGCAAAGATAAATTTATATGTACTTAATGGCGTATCTCCCAAGTTAGTTGAAACTAAGTACACAGATAAGAATGGACAAGTTGTTTTTGAAAATTTAAAAAGAGGTAGCTATAGAGTTATAGCTATTGTGGATAGAAAGTATTTTGAAAAGCCAACATATTCTCCTTGGAACGAAGTAACTATAGATAAGAGTACAATAGAAACAACTATCGAAGTAATGAATAAAATAAAATCTGTATAGAGAATATAGGTATAAAGATACGTTAAATTAAATAAATGTTTTAGTAAGAATGACAAATAGACTATATTATATTGTCATTCTTTATTTTTGTATTAGTTTTTTAGTTATTATATCTTTGGATTTTAATTTTATGATATGATACAATATAAAATGTTTTAGAGGCGTAAAGTTTAAACATAAGAAAGGATGATTTACGTATGAAAATGAAGATTAAATATTTTGAAGGTGCAACTAAATTACAAAAAATAAGTAAAGGTAATTGGATTGACGTTTATGCAAATAAAGATATGTTTGTACCATTAAATGAAAGAGCCATGATTCCCTTAGGTTTTGCTTTAGAGTTGCCTCAAGGATGGGAGGGGCATTTAGCACCTAGAAGTTCAACATTCAAGACATGGGGAATAATACAAACAAATGGTGTTGGAGTAGTTGATGATACATATATAGGAGATAATGATCAATGGCATATGCCAGTATTTTGTTTGCAATATAAATCAATAGAGATTATTGATGGTATTGAAGAAAAAGGTACATGGATAAAAAAAGGTGATAAAGTAGGGCAATTTAGAATAATGGAAGTTATGCCTGAGATAGAGTTTGAAGAAGTTGAGTCCTTTGGTAATGCTGATCGTGGAGGCTTTGGAAGCACAGGTACTAAATAGTATACAAGAATAATTAATAGATTAAGTTATGCATTATAGACTTTATTATAATGGACAAATTTAACTTAATATGATATCATACAAATGGTTAAAATGAATAAATAAGGCGATGGAGTTCGCCATAATCGCGTAAAGCTAATGACTCCTACTCTTTTTAGGGTAGGGGTCTAATTTTTTTTTAGAATCATTAATAGTGTAATTAACCAAACTAAATAATAATTTAAAAAAATAAATATAGAGGATGGGAGAAAAAATGGACATAGTAAAGGTGATAATATCATTAATAGGAATAGGAATAATTGCATATTGGAGTGGAAGAATAGTTGAGTTTATCAAATTACCATCTCTTGTTGGAATGATAATTGTAGGAATGATAATAGGGCCTACATTTTTAAATCTAGTTCCAGAGGTTACATTGAATATAGCTCCACAGATAAAGGACATTGCATTAGTAACTGTATTATTTATCGGAGGTCTTGGAATAAGTTTAAATCAAATGAAAAGCATAGGAAGGCCAGCGATATTATTAAGTGCGATACCAGCACTGATTGAAGGATTGACAATAGCTTTTTTATCAACTAAATTTTTAGGATTTACATTTGTTCAAGGTGGAATATTAGGATTTATAATAGCAGCAGTAAGTCCGGCGGTATTAGTTCCATCAATGGTTGAGCTAATAAACAAAAAGATAGGGCAAGATAAGGCTATTCCTCAAATGTTATTAGTAGGAGCTTCTGCTGATGATACAGTAGCAATAACGTTATTTACAACATTTTTAGCGGTATATATGTCAGGAAGCGGTGGTGAAAAAATTTCTGTAATAAGTGAAATAGTAAATATACCTATGACTATAGTGTTTAGTATAGCAATAGCTTGGATATTAGCCATAATAACTAATCCACTTTTTAAAAAGATAAAAGAAAATATATTTAAAATAGTTATGGTTATGATAATATGTTTAACTATAAGGGTAATAGAAAATATTACACATTTTAAATTGTTTAATTCGTTACTTATAATTATGATTTATGGTTTTTTCTTAAGAACTTATTTAGGAGATATGGCAAAAGGTATTCAAGATGGAATAAATATTATATGGAAGTATGGCAAACTATACTTATTTGCTTTCGTTGGTATGGCTATAAATCCAAAGCTCGTTGGAGAGTATTTCTTTATTGGAGTATTTATGCTTTTAATATCTTTAACCATGAGGTCACTAGGAGTGTTAATTTCTTTAATAGGTACGAACTTAACTTTAAAAGAAAGACTATTTTGTGTAATTGCATATCTACCAAAGGCAACGGTGCAATCTGCTAAAGCAGGAATACCATTAAAAATGGGAGTTGAATCTGGGGATATAATGCAAGCTGTGGCAATACTTAGTGTACTTATTACAGCACCTATAGGAGCTATAGGAATAAAACTTACATCAAAAAGGTTTTTAACTGTAGAAGGCGAAGAAGAAAATGAAAAATTAGCCTAGGATTCTATAGTAGAGGATTATGTGATATAATAATTCAAGAAAAATTTTAGGAGGAAATTAAATGTTTACTAATGAAGAACTTGCAGTTATAAAGGATGCATTAAATATAGCAGATGATCATTATAAGAAAGCTATGGAATTAAGTAAAAATAATAAAAATCAAATGGTGGCTTATAATAGAAAGCAAAAAAAATTATGGCTAGTACAAAATAAATTAAATAAGATACTAGCTGGAGAAATAAAAGAATAGAAATTAACTTAAGAAGCACTAACTTTTTTAGTTAGTGCTTTTATTATTGATAGAAGTTAAAAAAATGTTAATATTTTTATTTAGTTCATATTAAGCTTTTAGGTATATGATAGTAATAGACAATATTTTTTTTGAGGAAGTACATGAAAAAAAGAAAGATATACAATGTGCTTATATTATCTATGATTATTTTAGGAAGTATAGCATTTTGTTTATTTAATCCTATAGATTTAAGTATAGAAAATTTAAAGATGATTATAAAAGGAAACAATATTGCATATTTAATTTTTTTAGGAATATGGATTATAAGATTAATAGCATTTATTCCAGGGGTTAACCTTATGTTGCTAGGTGGACTTATATTTTCACCAATTGAAGCATTGATATTATCATTATTAGGATTAGTTTTAAGTGATACATTAGTATTTATATTAGGAAAAATGGATTTGTTTGAAGGAATAAAAAATAAAATTAAGAAAAAATATAAAGACATATATAAACTTGTAGAAGAAGAAAATCATAAAATTTTAGCTATAGGAGTTTTATGTCCAGTAGCACCTACGGATGTTATTTGTTATTTATCTTCATATTTAGGGTTAGGATATAGGAGATTTATTATTACTTTTATAATAGCAAACATTCCAGCGGTTTCGCTTTATAGTTTTTTAGGAGATAGTTTTAGTAATTCAATATATAATACGGTATTTATAATTATAACATTAATTGTAACTTCAATAATAACTATAAAAAAGTGGAATAAATTAAAGTTAAATATTCATCAAAACTAAAAGTTTTATAATCTAAAGAGATAGCTTGAATTTGAAGCTATCTTTTTTATTTATACAAATATAAAACTAATTATAAAAATGTTTATTTATATATAGACAAAATGTAATAACGTTTCATATAATTATATTATAGAAAAAAAGAAAAAAGAGGTATGGTGAAATGGAGATAAGTCAAAGTTTTTGGAACTCATCAATTGATGAAATAAAAAATGGGTATATTGAAGAGGCAGGAAGTATTAAATGTCTAGTATGTGGAGAAGTATTTACTATTGGTAGGATTTATGAAATTGATGGTAAGTTTTACGATGCAAGAAAAACTGCTGAAATTCATATGGAAGAAAAGCATAACTCAATGCTTAATTATTTATTAAATATGAATCCTACATTTACTGGAATATCAGAAGTTCAAAAGAATGTTTTAGAGTTAATGGCTATGGGTTTATCTGATAAGGAAATAGCACAGAGGTTAAAAGTTGCTAATTCAACTATAAGAAATCATCGTTATAAGTTAAGAGAAAAAGAAAAGCAAGCTAAGGTATTTTTAGCTATGATGGATTTATTGGAGAATAATACTAGTAGAAATATTAATATTTTAGAAAATACGGTGATATGTGATCCTCACAAAACTGCAACTACCTTAGATGATAGATTTAATATAACCGATGAAGAAAAAGTTAAAGTCATAGAAAATTATATGGATGAAAATAAGAGACTTAAAAGTTATCCAGCCAGAGAAAAGAAAAAAGTTATTATTCTAGAAGAAATATGTAAGAACTTTAAGTGTGGGAAAAAGTATTCAGAGAAAGAAATAAATCGAATATTACAGAGAATATTCGATGATTATGTAACATTAAGAAGAGCATTAATTGAATATGGATTCTTAGATAGATCTAATGATTGTAGTGAATATTGGGTAAAAGAATAGCTATACTTTTGAGTTGCATTTTCTATATTATTTTCATAATAAATTCATAATAAATAACGAACTATATCATAGAATACTAATAGAAATTATTGTCATAGTTAAAATATCTTAAGGATGTGTAGTAATTGAAAAATGTTGTTAGAAATTTTATGATTTTATGTATATTTATTATTTTAGGGAGTGCAGCAATAAATAATAGAATTAGGACAAGTTCTGATATAGAGATTAAAGATGTATATGCGTATACATTAGATGAAAATGAAGAGCATATGTCATTGGACTCAGAAAATATTGATAGTGATATAGAAAATACCGATGAGGGGCTTAATGAAGAAGAGATTATTGAGGAAGAAGAACCAGAAAAAGTAATAGGAAAAGAAAATGAAGAGATAGATATAGAAGGAGATTTAAGTAATCCTCTTTTTAATAAAGATATAGATATAATAGAGAGAATAGATAATTATTTAGGTGATGATAAATGTCGTACAAGCTTTATATATTATAATTTAGTAAATGAAGAAACATTATCTTTTAATGAAGATTTATATATGGACGCTGCAAGTCTTTATAAGTTAGGATTAAGTCTTGTAGCGTATAATATGGTTGATAATGGAGAAATAACATTAGATGATTTAGTTTATTATAGTCCATGGCAATATCAAGGTGGAACTGGGATTTTACAATATGATTTAAGTTTTGGAGCATTACCATTAAGAACTTTAATTGAGTACTCAATCAAATATTCAGATAATATAGCAGCTACTATGATTTATAGCTATATTGGAGGATGGTCAAATTTTAAGTGGAGGCTTTTTGAAATTTTAGACATTGATTATGGAGATTATGACAATATAACTTCTGCAAGGGTTGAGTTAGAGATATTAAGATATATATACGAAAATAGAAATAACTCTAATTATGCTACTTTAATAGATTATCTTAAAAATACAGATTTTCACGATAGATTAGATAAATATTTACCTCAAGATATTGTAGCTCATAAAATAGGAAGTAATGAAGGTTATACACACGATATTGGAATAGTATTTACAGACGAGCCCTATATAATAATTATGATGACTGATAATGTATATGATGGACCAGATAAAATTGCTGATATTTCAAAAGCGATGTATTTATATAATATAGATAATCAGAAGTCAATAGAAACTACAGCTACTCATATAATGATGGAATATTAAAAACAAAGCAGTTAGAAATGACTGCTTTGTTTTTTTATTATTAAATACGCAACTAAGTTTAACATCAAATGTTAATTATAGTTGGTTCAGAGGTGGGTAAAATAGTAATAGAATAGTAGTAGGAGGTATGAAAAGTATGATTAATGAAAATTTGAGAAAGTTAAGAATTTATAATAAATATACACAAGAGGATATAGCAGAAAAACTAGGGGTATCTAGACAATCTGTCGCAAAGTGGGAGAATGGAGAAAGTATTCCTGATATAAATAAATGTATGGAACTAGCAAAATTATATGATGTAACTTTAGATGACTTAGTTGCTACAATTATAAATAAGGAAAGTAAGTTAGTTACTCCAAAAGGAAAGTTCATGTTCGGAGTAGTAAAGGTTGGAGAAAGAGGACAAATAATAATTCCTAAAAAAGCAAGAGAAGTATTTAATATTAAAGCTGGTGATAGACTTTTAATACTAGGAGATATTGATTTTGGTATAGGAATTAAAAGATGTGAAGATGTGGAGGAGTTTTTTAATCAAATGATTAGTTCACAAGTTATTGAGGAGGATTAAAATGAAGGCAATTGAAATTAAAAATTTACAGAAGAAATTTAAAAATAAGATTGTTGTTAACTCAATAAATTTAAATATTGAAGAAGGAGAACTTTTTACGCTTCTTGGAGTTAACGGGGCAGGTAAAACTACTACTATAAAAATGCTTTCAGGACTTTCGAAACCAACAAGTGGAGATGCTTTAATTTTTAATAAAAGTATTTTAGAAGATTTAGATAAAATAAAAGAAATAATAGGTGTTTCACCCCAAGAAACATCTATAGCACCTAATCTTACAGTAAAAGAAAATTTAGAGTTTGTGGCTGAAATATATGGTTTTAAAAAAGATAACTTTAAAGAACGGACAACGGAAATTATAAATAAATTTTCATTAGAAGAAATTGAGAATCAAAAAGCAAAAACATTATCCGGTGGATGGCAAAGGCGATTAAGTATAGCTATGGCATTAATAAGTGAAGCTAAAATATTATTTTTGGACGAACCTACTCTTGGGCTTGATGTATTAGCTAGAAGAGAATTATGGGGAATTATAAATAATCTAAAAGGTAAAACCACAATTATCTTAACTACTCATTACTTAGAGGAAGCTGAAGCCTTGTCAGATAGAATTGCTATTATGGTAAAAGGAGAAATTAAAGCTTTAGGAACAGCTATAGAACTAAAAGAGTTAACTAATACTACTAGTCTTGAAGAGGCTTTTGTGAAGATAGCAGAAGGAGAAATGAAATATGAGAAGTAAGACTTTTGCAAAGAGGAATATTAAAGAGGTATTAAGAGATCCTTTAAGTTATATATTTTGTTTAGGCTTTCCAATAATTATGCTTATTATAATGACTTTTGTAAATAATAGTATTCCTAAAGAAGCTAATATGAAGATTTTTAATATAGAGTATTTAGCACCAGGAATAGCTGTATTTGGATTAACATTTATTATGCTATTTACATGTTTACAGGTATCAAAGGATAGAGCAAGTGCATTTTTAATTAGACTGTATGCATCTCCAATGAAATCAAGAGATTTTATTGGCGGATATATGATGCCATTCTTTATTATTGCATTAGCTCAAAGTGTTATTACGTTTTTAGTAGCTGCAATTATAGGTGTTTTTTCTGGATATACTTTTAATATTTTAAATGTAGTAGTATCTATTATAACATTAATACCATCAGTGATTTTATTTATTGGATTTGGAATGTTATTTGGAACATTATTTGGGGAGAAATCAGCACCACCTTTAACATCTATTATAATAACTATTTCATCTATATTAGGTGGGATATGGATGGATATAGAAAGTTTAAATTCAGGAATGAAAACTATATGCAATATTTTACCTTTTTATCATGGAGTAGAAGCTGCTAGAATGGCAATTGTAGGAGAGTTTGATAAGATTATAATACCACTAATAGTAGTTACTATATATGCTGTAGTTATATATATAATTTCAGTATTTGTATTTAAGGCGAAGATGAAAAATGATATAAATTAAAATTATTTTAAGTAGATATTATATAAAACAAGCAATCCTCTAAAAAGATTGCTTGTTTTTATGAGAAATTTTAAAGTAATTATAAAGAAATCTATAAAAAGAGATATACTAGTAATTTATAAGAGATAAAGTAATATTATATATTGCCTTATTATTTTTACAAAAATTATTTGAGATATTTCATGTGTCCACAGGTAGTGCTGTCACTTTCATTAAAATATACTTTTAAATCATTAGATTCACCTGTAGAGTAAATATCGTATATTGTTGTATTTTCAGGTAGTTCCTTTAGTATTGGAAATGTTATTATAAAGTATTCATCCTCAAATACAAATTGAGAATATACATCACCAGCAAAGTTTATAGTAATAGTTTTAGCATCGTTATTTTTACCAAATACAATTACACCAATTTTACTATCATCATTTATAAGGGCAATTGAATATCCATAGTCATTACCATCCCATTGAACTTGAGTAGAAAAACCTTGTACATAGCGATTTTGTAAAACTTCATCAGCTATTTTAAGTTCAAAATAATCAGCATTATCTTGTAAGAATAATTTATGATTAAAGAATTGAGCAGATTCTACGTATTCATTTCCAGTACTATACGTAAATACAGCTTCTGCAATATCTTCATCAGATTGATTACCAGAAACAGTAAAGCTATAAAGTATTCCAAAGAAAACAGCAATTGTAGTTATAGTTATAGGTAATAAGAATTTTGAACTAAGAGTTATTAAACTACCTTTGTAATTAACCTGTAACTTTTCTACTAAATTAATAAATTTAGTTCTTTCAATAATTAATATAAAGATATTAAAAATAACAAATCCAATTATAGCTCCTAAGGTATTAAAAATTATATCATCTATATCAGTGAAATTAGTACAAGTTAAATATTGAAGTAATTCAATTGAAAATGATGCTACAAAACTATAAAAAGCTACTTTTCTTAATTTATTATGATTTTTAAAGAATAAAGGGATTCCGAAGCCTAAAGGAACAAAAAGTAATACATTACCTAAAACATTATAAAGTGAATTACCAAGCCCCATGAAATTATCTTTAAACATCTTAATAGTCTCAACTAGTGGGATTAAGTTAGCATAACTTCTCATACGTAAATCAAGGTGAAGCATACCATATTTAAAGAATGTAAGATAAATTACAATAAGGAAATAAATAAAGAAAAGATTAATAAATACTTCTCTAAATATATTAACTTTAAATGATTTCTTACAAACAATAACTCTATATATAATCCAAATTATTAAAGCTAAAATTAAAAAATAAATATAACTTATGCCAATCATAAAATACCTCCGTGTTCTATTTGAAATTATTGACAAGTACGATAATATTATAACTTAAAAGTAAATAAAATAAAAAATTTACTAAATTTCAATCCAAGTTATTAAAATATTTATACTTAGAGGATTGATTAGATATAATTTTTAAAGAGGTTTGTAATTTAAAGTGAAAAACTGTTAAAAATAGCATTGTTAAGCCGTTTTGACTATGTAGATTTAAAGAAAATACAGCATAATATATTAGTGGGTGGGAAAAAATTATTATGGAGGTTTTAGAATGAACCGACAAGTATATTGTGAAAAATGTTTAGAAGTTATTGAGGAGAAAGAGGATTTAGTTATTTTGAATGGTAAACCTTACCATTATAACTGCTATGAAAAAGAACTAAAAGAAGAAAAGAAAAAAACACTTATGAAAAGATTTGTTACATGGAGATTTATAAATAGTGGACTTATAGCTAATATACAAGCAGTTTTAGTAATAGCATTAGGTGTAATTTTATATTTATTTGGTGGTAATTTTGCTGATGAAGAGAATTGTCATATTTGGGGAACTATTATAATAGCTATAGCTTTAATAGTTAGAATGTATGGTTTTTTAAGCTTTGAGATTAAGGCTAAAAGAGTTGGAAGGAAGAGTAGGATATTACAAAGCAAGGATTCAGTACTTCAAATAGTTAAGATTGAAGCTGTAGATTTATTAAAGGTAGCAGGGTTAGTAGCTTTTATTGCAGTAGTATGGAATTTAATATCATCGGTATTAATGTAATATATAAAGGAGTTGCTTTTTTTAGCAACTCCTTTTATCTTGAATTATCAATAAAAGACGTAATTTTATTATAATTATCAGTTATATAGTCTGGAATATCAACATGAACTATGAAGTTTTTACCATTAGGACCGTATCCTTTTTCGTTATCTTTTAATCTAGGTATTTCGCCTACTATAAGATTTAAATACCTATCAATATCCCAAATACCATCTATGTCTTTATTAATGAATAGCATATTATTATCTAGAGTAGGAATAAATGGAGCATAATTGATAATTTTAACATCTTTGTCTTCTAAGTATTTTGCAAAAGATGCATAGCTTCTAAGTTGCATAGTTGGATCTTGAATTAGCAATATAGAATTATAGCTTATTTTTAACTTATCAAGCAATTGAACAGATTTTAAAGCATTATCACCACAGTTGGTAGATTGATTTTCTACTATTATATCTTTTTCAGGAACATTATAATAGTTAACTAAAATATCTTTGAAAATATCAGCTTCGGAATTATTATCGATTTTAACGTCATTAAATTTGAAATTAGTTTGAATAGCACTTATTAAGAAGTGGGTAGAATGACCAATGCCACCAGAAACTAAAATTTTATTGCAGAGTCCCTTCTTGTAGGCTTCATAAGCAACGCCAATAGTGTAGGGAATAGCATTGCCAAGTAATACTAAAATATCTACATTTAATATACTATATTTATTATATAAAGATTCTACTGATAAATTATCTATATCTCTAGTTGCTAAAAATTCACCTAGAGAATTTATATAACTACTGAGATTAAATGACTCAGAAGTATTTATCTTTGAACAGTGGATATTACTAATATGATTATCTTTACTATATCTAAAATTAATATTCATAGCTTTCTCCTATAACTGAATAATGAAAATTTATATAACTATTATAACATAAAAAATGGTAATAATAGGAGCGTAATAAATGCTGTTAAGTATAAGTGAATTTAATTAAATGATTAAAGAGGAATTATAATATGGTAGCTCATATTATAATGATGTTTATCTTATAGTTTTTATAAAGTTAGAGAGAGAATATTTTCATAATTTGAAAACTATAACTATATATCTAATGTAATAATATAGACATAATAATAAGACAAAGAGGATATTTATATGAGTAAAAAAGTAATTTTTTTAGATGTAGATGGAACATTGGTTAATGATAATGGAGTGGTACCTGAATCTGCAAAAGATGCAGTGAGACAAGCTAGAAATAATGGACATTATGTGTTTTTATGTACAGGTCGTTCTAAAGCAGAGATATATGATGAAATTATGGAAATAGGTTTTGATGGAGTTATAGGTGCTGCAGGTGGGTATATTGAAGTAAATAATGAAATTATTCTTCATAAAAAAGTAGATAGAGAAGATGTTGAACATTTGGTAAATTATTTTGATAAAAATAATATAGATTTCTATTTAGAGTCAAATGGAGGTTTATTTGCAAGTAAGAATTGTAAAAAGACTTTAAATAAATTAGTCTTTGAAGGAGTAGACAAAGATAGTAAACTATATAAAGAGTTAGAAAAAGGGATAGGACAGTTTATAGAAGCTTTAATTGAAGGAGAAGATTTAATTAGAGATGATATAAATAAGATATCGTTTTTAGATTCTGAAACTTCTATAGAAACAATTAGAGATGAATTTAAGGACAAGTTTAATGTTATACATTGTACTGTTCCAATGTTTGGAGAAAATAGTGGAGAGTTATCTGTGCCTGGTGTGCATAAAGCATTGGCTATTGAGTATTTAATAGAACATCTAGGTTTATCAAAGGAGACTACTTTTGCATATGGTGATGGAATTAATGATATGGAAATGCTGCAGTATGTTAATTATGGGATAGCAATGGGGAATGCTAATGAAGCCTTAAAGGAAATAGCTTGTGATATAACGGGAACTCATGATGAAGATGGAATATATAATAGCTTTAAAAAATATAGATTAATATAATGATTTTGCTCTGTTTGGCAAGGATATTAATATAAAGTAATTACTTTATATTAATTGAAATGTAAACAGGGCTTTTTATATATGAAAATAGGCAAATAAGTTGAAGATAATATTTCCATAATTTAAAATATGTATATATGTTATTTTGAGATGAGGTGTAAAGTATTATGAAGGAAATAAATATTGCAGATATTGATGGAATTAGAATTGGGCATGCAGAAGATAAGATAGGAGCAACTGGATGTACGGTATTAATATGTGAAGAGGGAGCTTCAGCAGGTGTAGATGTAAGAGGTGGTGCACCAGGAACTAGAGAAACTGATCTTCTAGATCCAGTTCAAATGGTTCAAAAGGCTCACGCTGTAGTTTTATCAGGAGGAAGTGCATTTGGATTAGATGCAGCAGCTGGTGTTATGGAGTATCTTGAGGAGAGAAATGTAGGTCATGATGTTAGTATTACAAAGGTACCTATAGTATGTCAGGCAGTAATATTTGATCTTATATGTGGAGATATGAAATGTAGACCTAATAAAGAGATGGGATTAAAAGCTTGCATAGATTCAGAAAAATACAATGAAAATGTTAATGGTAATATAGGGGCAGGAACAGGAGCTGTAGTAGGGAAGTTTAAAGGACCACAATTTGCTATGAAAGGCGGACTTGGAATGTATGCAGTTCAAGTCGGCGATTTAAAAATTGGAGCAGTAGTTTCTGTTAATTGTTTAGGTGATGTAATTAATTATGAAAATGGAGAAATAATAGCAGGAGCTTTAAATGAAGATATGAAGACTTTTGCTAATACTGAAAAGATGATGATTGGAATGTATGATGTTAAAAAGGATGCATTTAATGGAAACACTACTATAGGAGTTGTTGTAACTAATGCAGACTTAACAAAGGCAGAAGCTAATAAAGTTGCATCAATGACACATAATGCTTATGGTAGAACTATGAGACCAGCACATACTATGTTTGATGGAGATACTATATTTACTATGGCTACAGGAAAGGTTAAATGTGATGTTAACGTAGCAGGTCTTTTAGCTACTAAAGTAATGGAAGAAGCTATAATGAGAGCTATTAAGTCTGCTAATTCAGAATATGGATTTGTAAGTTATAAAGAGCTTAATAAGTAAATTGCAAAGGGCCGTATGTTATGAAGCATATTAATTAAAAAGAAAGAAAATCAGCTTAGGCTGATTTTTTTATTATAAAAAATAAATTAAGGGAATAATATACAGAATGAATTTAATAAAAAAGTATTTACTTCTATAAGAAATAGGAGTATTATTTACTTATAAATAATAATTATTAATAAGTAATGTTAATTAAAAAATAAACAATATCCAGGAGGAAATGAAATGAAAATAGTAGTTGTTGGATGTACACATGCTGGAACAGCAGCAGTAGTTAATTTAAAAGCACTTCACCCAGAAAGTGAAATTACAATATATGAAAAAAATGATAATATATCATTTTTATCTTGTGGAATAGCATTAAATGTTGGAGGAGTAATTAAAGAAACTAAGGATCTTTTCTATAATTCTCCAGAAAATTTAGCTAAACAAGGCGTAATTACTAACATGAAACATGAAGTGTTAGATATAGATTTTGATAATAAAAAGGTAAAAGTTAAAAACCTAGTTACAAATGAAGAATTTGAAGATAATTATGATAAATTAGTTCTTACTTTAGGATCATGGCCAATAGTTCCAAGATTTGAAGGTGGAGACTTAGAAAATATCCTTTTATGTAAAAACCATGACCATGCTTTAACAATAATTGAAAAGGCTGAAGATGCTAAAAATGTTGTTATAATCGGAGCTGGATACATTGGTGTTGAATTAGTTGAAGCTTTTGAAATGAAAGGTAAAAATGTAACTTTAATAGATGCTGAAGATAGAATAATGCCTAAGTATTTAGATAAAGAATTTACTGACTTAGCAGAAGCAGAATTTAAAGCTAAAGGTGTAAACTTCGCTTTAGGACAAAAGGTTCAAAAGTTTGAAGGTGAAAATGGTAAAGTAACAAGAGTTGTTACCGAAAAAGGAAGCTATGAAGGAGATTTAGTAGTTCTTTGTATCGGATTTGCACCAAACACTAAATTAGTTCAAGGTAAATTAGAAACTCTACCAAATGGAGCTATAATCATTGATGAATACATGAGAACAAGCAGAGAAGATGTATTTGCAGCAGGAGATTGCTGTGTAGTTAAATACAACCCAGCTAATGATACAAGATACATACCACTAGCTACAAATGCAGTAAGAATGGGTACTTTAGTTGCTAGAAATATTAATGAACCAACTCTTAAGTACATGGGAACTCAAGGAACATCAGGAATTAAGATTTACGATCAATGCATATCATCAACAGGATTAACTGAAGGTGTTGCTAAGGCTACTACAAACTATAATGTAGCATCAGTAATCTTAGAAGATAACTACAGACCAGAATTTATGCCAACTTACGAAAAAGCTTTAATTAAGCTTGTTTATGATAAAGATACAAGAAGAGTATTAGGAGGACAAATAGCATCTAAGATTGACTTAACTCAATTTATGAATACTTTATCAGTAGTTATTCAAAATAATATGACTATTGAAGAATTAGCTATGACAGATTTCTTCTTCCAACCACACTTCAACAAGCCATGGAGCTTACTAAACTCAGTAGCATTAAAAGCACTATAATTTGGTAAGGAACAATTCCAGATAAATTTTAACTGATAAATATGAACTAAGTAAAAATGGATACCACCTTTTGGTGATATCCATTTTTTATATTTAATTATTTTAATATGTTAAAGATATTAAAATTTTTTAGGGGCTATTTATTATTATTTGCTTAAATTTTTAACTGCTGAAGAACCAGCTATTCTACCAGTACCATAAGCGTAACCTAAAGTACCACCTTCGAAGTATACGTAAGAATTACCATATGCACCGTTAGTTTCTGAACCAGCAGCATAAAGACCAGATATAGCTTTACCGTTAGCATCTAAAACTTCACAGTCAGCATTTATATCTATTCCACCAAGAGTTCCTAAGAATACAGATGGAGTTATTTTTACTGCATATAGAGTTCCTTCTAAGTTATCTAAGTACTTAGCTGATTTGAAGTGGTCTGTATCTTCACCAGCAGCACATAATTCGTTATATCTGTTTATTGTATCTACTAAGTTAGACATTCCTAACTTTTCAGCTAATTCTTCTGGACTCTCAGCCTTTATGATTTTTCCTTCAGCAACTAATGCTTCAATTTCTTCAGTTAAATCTTCAGGAGTTATACTAGCTTCATATCTTTCAGCTGTATTAACAGGATGTCCAACTTCTATAAATACTGTTGGGTCAGTAGCTAATTCACCACTGAATACATCAGTGATTCCAGCAAATCCTTTTTCTTTAACTGTTTCAATCATAGTGCTATCAAATATTTCGTAAGCAGTTCTTTGAGGAAGAGATTTAATTACGTTAGAAGATTTGATTGGTTCAAATATGAAAGCTTCTTCGTTCATAAATCTATTTCCGTCTACATCAACATGTAGGTATGGGTTAAGAAGTGCAGCATTTAAAGTTGTATTCCACTTTGTACCACCTCTAGAAACCCCATAGTGCATTGTGATTGCATCTTCATAGCTTGCAGCTGCACCAGCTGATTTAGCTAATTCTATACCAGTACCGATGTTAGTTGCAACTCTTGAAACACCAAAACCTTCACCGAAAGTTTCAGCAACTTTTTCTTCGTTACCACCAAATCCACCAGTAGCTAATATTACAGATTGAGCATTTATAGTTAATTTACCACCATCAGCTTTTTCTGCAATGATACCTTTAACAACACCGTCTTCAATTATAAGCTCAGTTGCTTTAGTAGAGTATAATACTGTACCACCTTTTTCTTCAATTGATTTGTGAAGCTTAGTTAATGCAACTGTTCCACCTTCAGCATAACCATGTAAAGTATCAGCTTGGTGAGTTGATCTATGTTCATAGTATCCTCCTGTAGCAGGGTGAGCTAAAACAAGGTCACAACCATTTTCTTCTAGCCAATCTACTGTATCACCAGAGTTTTGAATTATTTTTGTAAGTAATCCACCGTTAGCAGTGTAGTTACTAGTATTTATAAATTGATCATAAACCCATTTATTATCTACTAATTCACCTTTTTCTTTTTGCTCAGTTGAAGAAGTAGCAAACATTCCACCAGCCATAGTTCCTTGACCTGCTGGAGAAGCTGTCATTTCAACTAATATAACTTTACCACCATCATCAGTAGCTTGTAGAGCAGCAGCAGTACCAGAAGCACCCCCACCGATAACTACAACTTCAGTTTCCATAACTTCATCTTCACCGTTCTTTTCAACTGATACTTTTAAAGAATCTAAATCTCCACCAGCTTCAGTTAAACAAGCTTCTAAAGCTTCTAATAAACCGTTAGAACTGTTAGTTGCTCCAGTTACTGTATCAACACCTATGCTTTGAGTAGAAAGAATACTTTCAATCATAGAGTCTAAAGCAACATCTCCTAGTCCTGGAGTTTCTGAAGATTCAGTTACTTTTATATCTTCGATTTTTGAATCGCTTACAGTAACTTCAATTTTAATGTCGCCATTATTACCTTTTCCTGTTGCTGTGTAAGTTCCAGCTGTAAAAGATAAATTTTTATCGTTATTAGCATTATTGTTAGTTGTACAACTTACTAAAGAAAGACTTAAAGTAAGTGAAACAACTGCAGAAAGTCTTTTAATTAAAGATCTTTTCATGTGTTTTCCCCCTCATTTGCTGTTTGATAATTAACAAGCACATTTTAAATATGAGTGTAGTACTGAAGTCAATATAGAATAAAAAATAGATTTGATTAGTTTTTATAAAAGAAGACATAAAAATACTCTATATTCTTAAAGATATAGAGTATAAACGAGGGAAAGTTATATTATTTTATTAAAACTTGAATATAGTACTTAAGTTTTAGCTAAACTTGTTAAATACAGCAGAATAACTAGTTTATAGGTATACATATTTTAAGATATTCATATACAACTCCATTATCATTACTCTTTTTTATTGAAAAAGCAAGAATATCAGAGGAAATTTTAATAGGAAATTTGATTAAAATATTTTTTATAGTATTTATGAGTGAGCCATTTGCTATGTATGGAAGTTGAATTTTTATATAAGTTATAAAACATTTTCTACTTTCAATTCTAGTAAACTTGTTATTTTTAGTTATAGTACTGTTTATTAAATAAGAATTTTCTTCTGTAAAACCAAGCCCCCAAGAATAAGTTATATTGTTATTTATAAAGCTATCTTTATTTATACATAGAATAGATTCAACTATAGGTACATAATCTATGAGATTTATATCATCAATAAAAGAATGATTATCTTCTATTATATCTGTATTGTTGCTTTGCTTTAAAAAGTATATGGAAGGCATAATATCAATAAACCATTCATTAAGGTATTTATCACAGTATTTACTTTTATTATATAAAGTCTCAGCAAGCTTTTTTTGATGTAAGAGAGTTTTAATTTGAGAATCTAAGTCAGAAATATGATCTTCTAATATTTCATTGAATTCATTATTATTCGAGTCATTCAAAAGAAGTGAAATATCTTTAATAGGTACACCGATATTTCTAAATTTTCTACACTCTATAATTCTTGCATATTGAGATAGGTCATAATATCTATAGTTTGTAGTATCATCTTTATGAGGATGAACTAGTCTAAATTTTTCATAATGTTTTATTGAATGAGTAGAAACGCCCATTGTTTTAGAAAGCTGCCCAATTTTGTATTTTGCCATTTTTGACTACCTCCTAGTAACTATTATCTAAAAAGTTATGTAAACATAATATACTAAATAGTAAGTTAAAACAATGTTAAAATTCAGACTTTTAAAGTTTGTAAATATTGAGAATTTATATAATTATAGTAAATTAGACTAATGAAAATTTACTTTTATCATAATAAGATAGGGAATAGTATAATTAAATAGATTTTAGGATGTTTTGCAATAAAATTTAAATTGGGGTGTAATTTCAATAAATATAAATAAAAAGTAAAACTAGTAATTTTCAAATTTTGAAAATATATTGATATTTATTGAGAAAATATTTTAGAAAATATATAATTACTAATATAAAAAAGTATATTTTTTTACCATTCAAGAAAATGTTTACATAGGAAAGCGTGAGGGGGAAATAAAAATGGCAAAAATTATAGTAAACGCTGATGATTTTGGATATTCAGAAGGCGTAAATCACGGAATAATATCAGCTCATAAAAATGGAATAGTAACATCATGTACAGTTATGGCTAATATGCCAGGTTTTGAACAGGGAATGGAATTAATAAAAGAAAATCCTACTTTAAAATGTGGTGTTCATATGACATTAACTTGTTATAAACCACTTTTAAAAGATCATAAAACTATAGTTGATCAAAATGGAGATTTCATTAGAAAACCAAGTGAAGAAGTAATAAAAAATATAGATTTAGAAGAAGTATATAGAGAGTTTAAGGCTCAAATTGAAAGAGTACGTGAAAGAGTTGAAATTACTCACTTAGATTCACATCACCATGTACATGGAAGAGAATTTTTAAGACCTGTAATAGAAAGACTTGCAAATGAGTACAAGCTACCTATTAGAAAATCAGTAGATATGATGCCTATTGAAGGAATAGACTATGCTCAATGCTTAGGAACTTTTTATATGGATAATGCTAAAGAAGAGTACTTTGAAGAGCATTTAGAGGACTTAAGAGGAAGTGAAGTTGTAGATTTAATGTGTCATCCAGCTTTCATTGATGCATTTCTTTTAGGATCAAGCTCATACAATATTCAAAGAGCTAAGGAACATAAGGTTTTAACTTCTGAAAAAGTTAAAAAATTCTTAGATGATAATGGATTTGAATTGGTAAATTATTCATATTTTAATAAGTAGATATATAAAGTAAATAATAATATTTTGTGACCTTCTATAATAAAATACAAGTGTAAGTCAATTAACATTGTTTAACTTGTAGCAAATATTGTAGGAGGTCTTTAGTTTTGAAAAAGAAAAAGGTGGTTTTAGCAGTGGGGCTTATTGGTATAATACTTATTATTTGTAGTTTTTATTTAAATTGTTATTTTGTTCAAAGGAGTATTAATGGAAACAACGAGGATGGAATAAAGAGGAGCATAAGCTATCTACATAAAGATTATATAGATAAATCAGAAGAGATAAATATAATTGATGAATTTAATTACGATACTGATAAAGTAGTTTTTTTTAGGAATGATAAGTTAACTGGAATTGCTAAATTTAATAAGGATTCCAGAGGAAAATATAAAATAGATTTTGTTGAAACATTAGATACTAATAATATTAGAAAAATATCTAAAGCTTCATAAAGAAAAGGGAGGATTTATTTAGAGAGAAAAATGATAAATAAACTTAAGTAAGAATACCTGTGATAATTTTACTATCATATGTATTCTTATTTAAGTTTTTTTGATATAGTTCAAAGCAAGGTGATTTATAATTTTAAATTAATTATATTGAGTTGAGAATAATTATATTTATTTTCGCTATATAGTATGTAAGGCTTTTACAAGACATTAAGTTTAGGAGATTAAGTTTATGGGTGTAAATAATTTGAATTATATAAAACGGCTAAAAAGCAAAAAAGAAGATGCTTTGGAGTTCATAGTTGATAAATATTTATAGATATTTAGGGTAAATTATAAAAAGAGGTCAAATTACTATTTTATAAAAAGAGGGATTCAAATGAAGAAGTTTTTAAATGAAAAAGTACTTGTGGTAGTAGATTTTTTAGAAATAATAATAGGAATTCTTTTAGCTATTTTTATTAGTATAGCAGTTATTTATTTAGCTGGTGATTTGATATCTATCTTTACAGAAAGTGATAAATTAGAAGCATTTAGCAGTTACCTAGATATAGCTTTTAATTTTGTTATAGGGATAGAATTTATAAAAATGTTATGTAAGCATACACCAGAAACGGTAGTAGAAGTATTGCTTTTTGCACTTGCAAGAGGATTAATTGTTGGGCATATGTCTAATTTTGAAAATTTGATAGGAATATTATCAATTGTTATATTGTTCGCAACTAGGAAATATTTATTTCGCTAAAAATATATTATGTTTAATGAAAAATTACAAATTAATAATGGTTAATTAAAAGAAACTGCTTTGTAGCAGTTTCTTTTAATTAAATAAAGTTATTTTAAATTATTTATCTCATTTCTATATTGAACGGGAGTAATATTATTAAGTCTTTTAAAATTATTATTAAAGTAATTTACAGAGTTATAACCTACTGTTAAAGCAACTTCTGTAATTGATAAATCTGTATCTTTAAGGAGTTCCTTAGATTTGTCAACTCTATAGTGACTTAAGTAATGGGAGAAGGTCTTGCCAGTATGCTCTTTAAATATAGTACAGAAATAGCTTTTATTAATATTTATATTAGAGCAGACTTCATCAAGAGTAATTGGTTTTTTATAATTTTCTTCAATATATTTTATAGCTTTATTAACATTGAAATTATAGCTTGTCTTACTAGAAGTATTATCATCTATATTTTCTAATTTGATGTATAGAATATTTAATAGATAGATTATACAATGTTTAGGCTTAAATATGGCTTTAGAAGAAGCATCATTAGTTGTATATGGACCAATTAAATAAAATCCATGTTCATAATTTTTAGAAATAATAGGACATACAGTAAAATTAACATCCTCTATAGGTGAAATATCTATAGGGGAGTTTATTTTTTTATCTGAATATATTCTTGAAATCAAATCATTAAAATCTAGTTCCTTTAGAGATAAGTCTGATGTTTTATCATAGCCCACAGAGTGGTACTCTTGTCCTTCAGTTGAGAAGGCTTTAATGGGTAAATGAGTAGAGAAATAGAATGATTCCATATTAAATTTAAGTGTTAATGCATTCATTTTGTACCTCGTAAAATAATCTAAATATATTTTAATAAAAACAAATATTGTGTAAGACATCTTTGGAAATAGATGATAATATACAAATATGAAATTGATAATTATTATCAATAAAATTGTTATAATATATAGTAGATGAATTTAAAATGTATTCTCAATGAAGATTGAGTGAATTTTATTATAACATATTGACATTTAAAAAGTCTACATCTGATAAGTGGGGGAAATACATGAAGAAGAGATATTTGTTCTTAATACTTATTGTATTATCGATAGCATCTATATTCATAGGTGTAAGTAGCATAAGTATAAAAGATATATTTGAATTAAATATAGATAAATTAGAAGTTATTTTTATAAGTAGACTACCAAGACTTATTGCAATAATAGTTGCAGGGGTAGGACTTAGTATAAGTGGTCTTATAATGCAGCAGATTAGTAAAAATAAGTTTGTATCGCCAACAACGGCAGCAACAGTAGATTTTGCAAAGCTTGGGATTCTATTCTCAATGGTGGTGTTAACATCAGCAACTACTATGCAGAAGATGATTACAGCATTTATATTTGCAGTAGTCGGAACGATGATATTTATGAAGATGATAAAAGCTATTAAGCTTAAAAATATAATATTTGTACCACTAGTTGGGATGATGCTTGGTAAGGTAGTTGGTTCAATTACCACATTTATATCTCTAAAGTACGACTTAGTACAAAATGTAACCTCTTGGATGGAAGGTGACATGTCATTAATTATGAAAGGTGGATACGAGCTGCTTTATTTAAGTATTCCAATGGTAATATTAGCATTTCTTTATGCAAATAAGTTTACAATTGTTGGGATGGGAGAAGAGTTCTCAATAAACCTTGGACTTAATTATAACTTTGTAGTTAATGTAGGGCTTGTAATAGTTGCTTTAATATCAGCAGTTACAATTATAACAGTAGGAAACATTCCGTTTCTAGGGTTAATAATACCTAATATAGTAAGTCTTTATAGTGGAGATAACTTAAAGAAGACTTTATATCACACAGCATTACTTGGACCAGTATTTTTATTAATCTGTGATATTTTAGGAAGAATAATAATTTTCCCATTTGAAATATCAATAGGGATGATGGTTGGAGTAATTGGTAGTGCAATATTCCTTTATATGATTATAAGGGGGACTAAAGATGAAGAATAATAAAAAATTAATAATATTATCGATAGTAGCTGTAGCACTTATAGGATTGTTTTTAACGATAGGTGTAAATAGTGCAAACTATCAATATGCGATGTATAGAAGAATACCTAAGGTAATAGCAATGGTTTTAACTGGAGCTGCAATAGGATTTTCATCATTAATATTCCAGACAGTTACTAATAACAGGATATTAACACCTAGTATTCTAGGATTAGATTCATTATATGTACTGCTTCAAACTACAGTAGTATTTTTACTTGGATCATCATCAGTGCTTATAACTAATGGAAATATAAACTTCATTATTACAATAGTAGTTATGATAGCTTTTTCAGCAGTACTTTATAAGTTTGTATTTAGAAAAGGAACAAAAAATATATTTACAATACTTTTAATAGGAGTTATCTGCGGAACGCTTTTTGAAAGCTTAACAAACTTTATGCAGGTTCTTATCGATCCAACAGAGTTTTTAACAGTTCAAGATAAGATGATGGCGAGCTTTAATAATGTAAATACAGATATAATGCTTCTTGCAAGTATAGTGATTATTCTTTCAATTGCTTACTGTTATGATATCGTCAAGGTGTTAGACGTAATGTCTCTTGGAAGAGATGAGGCTATAAGCTTAGGTGTTGATTACGATAAGATGTCTAAGAAGATACTTGTTATAGTGGTAATACTTACATCAGTATCAACGGCTTTAGTTGGACCTATAACATTCTTAGGACTTTTAGTAGTAAACATAGCAAGACAGATGATAAATACCTATAAGCATGAAGTGCTTGGATTAGCAACGATAATTATAAGTGTTATAGCTTTGGTAGGTGGACAACTTATAGTAGAACAATTATTGGATTTTGGAACTTCAGTAAGTGTAATTATAAACTTTATTGGAGGAATATACTTTATTTACTTAGTTATGAAGGAGAGAAATAGATGATAGAAGTTAAGAATATAACCAAAGCTTATGGTAATAAAAAAGTAGTTGATAATGTCTCTCTTAAAATAGAAGAAGGTAAGATTACATCTTTTATAGGTCCTAACGGAGCAGGTAAGAGTACATTATTATCAATAATAAGCAGACTTATCAAAAGAGATAGCGGAGAAGTTCTTATAGATGGTAAGGATGTTTTAGAATGGGATAACAAGGAATTAGCTAAAAAAGTGTCTATCTTAAGACAGACAAATAATATAAACATAAGATTAACTATTAGAGAACTTGTAGAGTTCGGTAGATTTCCACACTGTGGAGGTAACTTAAAGAAGGAAGATATAGAAAATGTTGACCAAGCTTTAAGATATATGCAGCTTGAAGATATTCAAGATAAATATTTAGATGAATTAAGTGGAGGACAAAGACAAAGAGCTTATATAGCTATGGTTATTGCTCAAAATAGTGACTATATATTCTTAGATGAACCACTTAACAACTTAGATATGAAGCATTCTGTAGAGATAATGAAGATACTTAGAACTCTAACGGATGAACTTGGAAAAACTGTAGTAATAGTTATCCATGATATTAACTTTGCATCATGCTACTCAGATAATATAGTAGCTTTAAAGAATGGTCAGCTAGTTAAGAATGGACCCGCTACAGATACAATCCAAAAAGAAGAATTAGAAAAAATATATGAGATTGATTTCCATATAGAAAATATAAATAACAGAAATATATGTGTGTATTTTTAAATAAAAAATAAGGGGGAACAAAAAATGAAAAACAAATCAATGATTATCGGGATAATTTTAGTATTATTAATTGCAGCAGGTATCACTATACCTAAGTTTGTAGGAGGTAACTCTGAACCTGTAAGCGAAACTATTACAATAACACATGAATTAGGTGAAACACCAGTAACAACAAATCCACAAAAGGTAGTAGTATTTGACTACGGTATATTAGATGCATTAGATAGCTTAGGAGTAAATGTTACAGGTGTAGTTCAAAGTGGACTTCCTGATTACTTAACTAAATATGCTGGTGAAGAATATTCAAGCATTGGTACTTTAAAAGAACCAGATATGGAAGCAATATTTGCATTAACTCCAGATTTAATCATAATTTCAGGTAGACAAGCTGATTATTATGAAGAGTTAAACAAAATAGCTCCAACAATACATTTAGGAATTGATAATGCAGATTACTTAGGATCATTCAAAAACAACATGGATATCTTAGGTCAAATCTTCGGAAAAGAAAAAGAAGTTTCTTCTAAAGTAGAAGAAATTGAAAAAACTATAGCCGAATTAAATGCAAAAGTTACAGAAAAGAACATAAACGGATTAATAACTTTAGCTAATGATGGTGCATTCAGCGTATATGGACAAGAATCAAGATTTGGTATAATCCATAAAGAGTTTGGTGTAACTCCAGTAGATACAACAATTGATGCAGGGACTCATGGACAAAAAGCTACATTTGAATACGTAGCAGAAAAGAATCCTCAATACTTATTTGTTGTAGACAGAGCTGCAGTTACAGGTGGAAATACTTCAGCTAAGGAATTATTTGATAATGAATTAGTTGCAAGAACAGATGCTTATAAGAATGATAACATTGTATACTTAGATCCAACAATCTGGTATACATCAGTAGGTGGGTTCACTTCAACTTTAAGAATGGTAGAGGAAGTTGACGCTGCTATAAAGTAGTGATTAATAAGGAGTAAAATCGCTTTTAAAATTTAACATACCTAAGTACAAATTTTTCAAAACAAAAATAATATACTCTATATAAAAAGTAGGTAGTTTTAGTTGACTGCCTACTTTTTATATTTTACATATTTTAATTTAGAGAGGTATAATAATAAATATTAACATATAGAGGAGTATATAAAAGGAATGGATATATTTAAAATATTAAATAATGACACTACTGGATTAACTGATGAAGAGAAAGCTTTTGCAGAAGGTTTTAACTATGATTTAAGAGAAAAGATAATGGCTGAGTTAGTTGAACATGAAATTAATGAGTTTATTAAAGAGTTAAAAGAAGATATAGACGGGTTTAAAGAAAAAGTTGAAAATATATTTGTAAATGGGAAAAAAGGATATAAAGATATGCCTACAAAAACGTTAATTGATATATATTTAAGTAAGATGAACGAAGGAGATTTTATAAACTTAATTGAATCTATAAATGGTTAATAATGAATACTTGAAATAAAGTGCGAAGCACTTTGGTGAAAAGTTTGACTTCGTCAAAGGGGAAAAGTCAGCTGAAGCTGAGGAGAAAATATTGCCTATGGCAATAGGGAAAAGATCTCTAATGAGATAAAATGCTTTTCTCGGATACTTATAGTATCATTTTCCCCTTAACGTAGTTAACTTTTCCCAGCTACGCTAGTAGCCTTTTCACTTCGACGAAGTCGACCTTTCACCTGTGAGCTTCGCTCGCACTTTATTTATGACTAATAATTAGATGCTCTCCGAGTTTAGCAAAAAAATCTGTAATAGTATTAATATATTCTTTATCATTAGTATCAAGAATTCCTAAAGAAGCTTGTATTGCAAATCCATCTAAGGCAGCTACTAAAATAGAAGCAACTATTTTTTTGTATTTCTCATTTTCAATTCCGTAGGTATATACAAACATATCAGAAGTTTTCGATATTATTGATTCGTAGGTTTCTTTATATTCATCTAATAATGTATTCTCATCAAGTAAAACATTTGCTGTAAGCAATATATGAAGACGTTGAGCCGTAAGATTGCTAAGTCTTTTTGAAGCTGCTACTTTTATTTCATCAATAATTTCAGAAGAAGGTTTTAGAGAATTTCCTTTATAGGCATTTAGGCTGTCAATAAAGTGAATATGCTTTGTGACAGCATCGTGAATTAATTCATCTTTATTTCTATAATGATGATAAATTGCTCCTGTAGTAATTCCAGCTTCTCTTGCAATTTCTCTAACAGTGGCTTTCTCAAAACCTTTTTGTAAAAATACTTTTACTGCAGCATTTATGATTTTTTCTTTTTTTATAATAGCTTTACTTTTTAAATTTTCCATGTCCAATCTCTCCAATCTTAAAAGGATTATACCATAAAATTGAAAATAAATTAAATTATCCCACAGGTAAGTTTTAGCAAAATATAAATGAAGATAAGGGATTAAAAAGTGAGTTTATAAATAGTTTTTTAGGTATAGTAATTAATTTGCTATACCTTTTATTGTATTTAGAATACCACAGGTTCTACCTGTGGTTCCGGAAAGCTTCTAGCGGTGAGTAGAAATAAAAAAACCTCCGTTGTAAAATTATAGTAGGTTTGCCGACCAAAACTATAATACA